>JAGVFE010000070.1 GCA_020057765.1 Candidatus Woesebacteria bacterium
ATACCAAAACCGCCTTTGTTGACATTTGCGACCGGGCGCTCACCGAAACCATGGGCCGGTCGCTTACTAACTCGTTTACGATCGTCTTTATGCTTTTGGCGTTAGTGCTTATGGGCGGGGAAACGGTGCGGTGGTTTGTGGTTGCCCTTTTGGTGGGCACGGTCTCGGGTACCTACTCCTCGCCGTTTGTGGCAACGCCTATCTTGATTTTGTGGGACAAATGGGAAAGGAGGGCAAGGAGCGCTTCGCGTTCGTTGGGTAAAGTTCCTGCTTCAACCTCTGCAAATAATTGAGCGAGTATTTTCCCGACGATCGGACCTGGCTTACAATTAAACTGTTTCATCACGTCATGGCCGTCGATTTTAAGATCTGCCACGGTGAACGGTTGCAGCTGCACTTCTTCCAGACGTTTTTTGTAGAGCTCAAGCCGCCAGGAAGTCTCTTGCGCGCCTCCCCCGAGACGGTCCCCGATTCGAAGGGCCAAAATGTCAGCAAGATTTTCTTTTCCGACCCTTCGGATAAATCTCCTCAGGGCCGAATCTGTTTGCCGCTCATCGACGCTGAATTGATGCCAACGGACGAGCGCAAGGATTCGTTCTGAATCTTTTTTAGAAAACCGAAGACGTTCAAGAATGTTTCTGGTCAGTTTGGTGCTGACCATCTCATGGTTGTAAAAAGTTATCAGTCCGCTTTCGTCCTGATGAAATGTCTTTGGCTTGCCGATGTCATGGAGGAGTGTAGCAAATCGTACGACCGGGTCGGCAGAAGGACAGAATTTGAGCGCCATGACAGAATGGGTGCCCACGTCATAAATGTGGTGGCGCAAGGGACTTTTCTGCTGTGTGTTAAACGAAGCATCAAGTTCAGGCAATATTATCTTGAGGATTCCGGTATTGCGCATGAGGAGGACTCCATCTCCGGGATAGGGAGAACTCATTAGCTTCATTAACTCGTCGTGGATGCGTTCTGCGGAAATTGAAGTGATGGATTGTGCGTTTGTTTTGATGGCATCAGCAGTTGCCGGATCAATCATGTATCCCAGTTGCGCTCCGATCCTTACGGCGCGCATCATCCGTAGTGCATCTTCGGCAAAACGGTCACTGGGATTACCTACTGCGCGGATCAGTTTTGCCTCAATATCTTTCTGACCGTCATACGGATCAACTATCGTCTTTCCGTCAAAGGCTATGGCATTAATGGTAAAATCCCGCCGCGAAAGGTCTTCCTCAATCGTTTTACCCCAGATTATTTTATCCGGATGCCGATGATCGCTATAACCCCTCTCGCTTCTATACGTCGTAACCTCATAAATATCTTCAGGTTCTTTGATTTTTACTCCAACCGTTCCAAACTGATTGTCATAGAAGCTATCAGGAAATAATGTAAGGATTTCTTCCGGTTTTGCATCCGTGGTAAAGTCCCAGCCCTTGGTTGGTTTGCCCATAATGAGATCGCGCACCGATCCGCCCACGGCATAGGCGGCAAATTTCGCTTTTTTGAGGGTATCTATGATCTTTTGGGCTGGTTGTGGGAGGTTTATCATCGTGTATCTATGATATCATAGGGGCCATGAAGAAATGGGAAATTCTCAATAAATTTCACGATGAAGATATCGTTCAAGTATTATTAAAAAACAGAGGACTCAATAAAAAACAAGATATCGAGAATTTTCTGAACCCTGGTGATCCCTCGACGCTTACCTCTGAAGCAGTTGAAATTGATGCGCCATCGTTACATCAGGCTATCCAAAGAATAAAGAAAGCCATTGAAAAAAGGGAATCTATTGTCGTCTATGCTGACTACGACGCAGACGGCATCACAGCCGGTGCCATCATGTGGGAGGCCCTTCACGAGCTCAGGGCTACCGTCATGCCGTATATTCCGCATCGGGTGGATGAAGGATACGGGTTATCAAAAATCGGAATTGACAATGTTGTAGAGCAGTATCATTCAAAACTTATCATCACCGTTGATCACGGTATCTCCGGGAAAGAGAAAGTAGACTATGCCAAGTCTCTGGGAATTGACGTCATCATTACAGACCATCACGTTAAATCAAAGGATTTACCGGACTGCACCATTGTCCACACGACCAAGCTCTGCGGTGCCGGGGTTTCGTGGTTTTTGGCTAAGGAGTTAACACCTTCCTCATCACTCGAACTTGCCGCCATTGGCACCATTGCTGACATGGTTCCGCTCGTCGGACCAAATCGGGCAATCGTCAAACATGGACTGGAAATTATTAATAAAACCAATCGCGTCGGGTTGAATGCGCTTGTCAAGGAATCTGGACTGACAAAAGGGGAGTTGAGTGTTTTTGATGTATCTCATGTTTTAGCTCCGCGGCTTAATGCCATGGGAAGACTCGAACACGCCCTTGATGCCTTGCGGCTCCTTTGTACCCATCGCAAAGAGCGCGCTATGGAGTTAGCACAAAAGTTGGGATTGACGAACAAGGAACGGCAGCAATTGACGGTGGACACGACAGCCCATGCTTTGGAAATTATAAAAGGCACTTCCTTGTTTAAACAAGGAAGTGCCTTAGGAAAAAAATTAATATTTCTTGCCCACGAATCCTACAACCAAGGAGTTATTGGCTTAGTAGCAGGCAAGCTTGTAGAAGAGCATTACTTGCCGACTATCGTTGTATCGAAGGGGGAGCTGATTTCTAAAGCATCAGCCCGCTCCATCAGCGGTTTTAATATTGTGGAGGCCATCCGGCAAATGAGCGATATCCTTATTGACGTTGGCGGCCACCCAATGGCGGCAGGATTTACCGTGGAAACGAAAAATCTAGGAGTTTTACAAGATCGCTTGGAAAAGCTTGCGGAGAAAGAACTGGATGAAGAAAAACTCACCCGTGTTCTCAAGGTCGATGCAGAAATTCCCCTTGAATTTGTCACAGAAGAACTCTGGAGAAAACTTCAAGACTTTCAACCCTTCGGCTTCGGCAACCCCGAGCCGGTATTTGCAACACGAGATGTGAAGGTCAAAGACGCCCGCCTCGTCGGCTCCGCTGGCAAACACCTCAAACTTCGCTTACAACCTACGGCAATGGAGGCCATCGCCTTTAATTTCGGCAGCCTCTATGGCAAACTCCAACCAAATGCGGTTGTAGATATTGCGTATTCCATCAACCGAGATACTTGGAATGGAAATTCGCGCCTCCAGCTAAAAATTAAAGACATACAGTTATCACAATAAAACCCCTGCATTGGAAACGGTGCAAATACCGGTCAACACAGGGGTTTATTTGTTTTTACTATTCATATTCCACCCGCCTTATGCTCAATGGTTAAGATTTAACCACTAGGAAAGGGGCAGGTGGAATATTTTGAAGGAGGAGGTGAGTTGGGGTTTAATAAACTTGGTCTCGAAGTTTCGAGAAGAAGTTTTTGTACCCCAAAGGGTGAGACCCAGCCAAAGCCGGTGTTCGACTGGGTCTCGGGAGATCAAGTGCGCAATTTTTCGCGCCGTTTCCTTTTCGCTTCTTCTTGGCATTTCCAACAGCCATTATGGCCGTTGTCTTCACGAAGCGTGACATCGGGATGAACAGCGCATTTTTTGGTTCGTTGCCCCGACGGTGTTGGAACCTTTTTAACTTTTTTGCACACGGCCTTCTCCTTCGGAAAACTTTTTCGAACTTTGAAACCCGAAGACGGAAAATTCTACGCATCACCTCCTTGAATTTTTTTGGATTTGGAATTGGGGAAAAGATGTTCCGCCAAGCGGGACCGCTCATCCCCAATCCAAAATCATTTGTTAAAGAGCAACTCACTAATCCGCCTTCGCTCGCGTTCGGCTCGAGGCTTACAGCCACGCAGCCGAATGTTCGCTTCGGGCGGATCGTTGGCAGTAGGCTATTTTTCTGAGAATCAAAATAGCCACTGACCAACGAAAAAACCTCCCGATTTTGGGAGGTTCGTTTGGGATTTTTTTAAAATACTTACATTTTTGCCAAACGACCCTCCCTCCGGATGTGGAGGTCAATAAGATTAATAATAAAATATCGCGTTGCGCTTTGCATAGACTAATTTTAGCCATGTGTGTGGGTCTTGTCAAGGAGGAGTCTTGCCTAACCAATAATGGTACTGTACGACCTCCCGCACCTAAGGGAAAAATGGGACTGAAAATTGTGTCCTAAAATGCCCTCTCGTTGCCAGAT
>JAGVFE010000005.1 GCA_020057765.1 Candidatus Woesebacteria bacterium
GAGACCATAAAGAAACGAGCCTATCCAATACGATACAACAAGCTTGCTCTCCCGGAATAAATCTGAATATTCCGGCTTTTTGCCTGCCAGAAAAAGGAGGAGGACCCGGAATAGCCCGATGGTAAACACCGCTCCCAGGACCCAAAAAACGATATTCACCATCCACTTGACCCAGAAAAAATCTTCACTGACCCATTGGAGGAAAAAACCAGGGGCAAAGCTGATAAAATTTGCCACAATAGCTACCACCAGAAGAAACAGCCAGTGAGCTTTGAACGTATTCCAACCGAAAGAGAGGGCTTCTTTTTTACTAAACATAGGCATACATAGTATAGTGAACCTCACGCTGTTGGCTGTCAAGAGGGTGGACCAGCTCATAACATTATTTTTTCGCACGCTGCGGAACCGGTGTCATGTATGGAAATATAAATTTTTCGATGTCGCTTGCGGTGATGACTTTTTTGCTATAGCGGCCTTGCGTATTTGTAAATTCATCAGCTCGAGTCGTCATAAGTTGTCGGATGTTTGCAGCATTGCCCAATATATCAGGAACATAGACGGAAACTTCATTGGCAAAATCCGTGCCGGTTGTTTGTCCAAAGAGCAATTTTGATGAGGTTAATAAGTACTCAGGTTTAGCTATTTGATCCCATTGTACTTGGCTTTTTTCCATTTTTCTGCAGGCACTTTTTTCCGACTGTAGACACGCCGAAACTGCCGCATCAATGATCTTGCCTTTGTTGTACCGACCCAACGCAAGTGCCCATTGGGTGTCTTCTGAAAACCCCGGGGCAACCGTCGTAGAAATGTAATTTTTGACCCATGCCATATACATGGATCCCAACACAATGTTTGCCGTTGGGTCTGTCTTCCAATAGTCTGTCTGAACGAGTTTTCCCTTCTTGGTGTCCCACCGAACAAGGCGGCCATACAGTGCTTCCAATTCTCTGCGTTGTCCCCCTGGCGGCAGTCGCTTGATGAATGCAGGAAGACCGGTTTGTGTATCTGCCAAAAATCGATTCCCGATACATCTGTGCGATAAGAATCTCCCGAGGGATCCCAAAAAGATCCGCAACATCCAGCAGCAACAACTCTTTGGGCATGGTGCGCAAACCCGCTTGAGGAAATAGGGAGACAAGATTGGCTTCCAATTCACGATACCGTTGAGCTGGAGGAACGGAAGGAGGGGCAACCGCGGGTATTGGTATTGCCAGCGTTGGCAGCTGGGCTTTCGGCATGAGTTCGGGACGCGTTAATCGGATGACTTCCTCGTCTTTGCTATGAACATCAGATGGGGGGGTGTCGGGGCAGCCTTGCCGCAGAGCTTCTGATGCCACGGCTCGCGCGCTTCGTAGCAGATGATCCCAAAGGCAAGCAAACCGATTGGTGCGGCACGGAATGCAATGATACGGATGGGCATCATGCCCCCGCCTGCAACAAGCCCCTGGCGTGTTGGTTTCCACCAGCGGGAGTGCACAACGGAGGCTGCTGCCCGATCAGGCAGACTGCATCCCCTCGGCGCAGAAGGGCCTCCGGCATATACCGGGTGTGCCAAACGAAAACCCACAATCTTTCCGCAATTTTCACCACGTTCAGCTGCTTGTTCAATGGTCTCAACTCCATCTTTGATGATTCTCTGCGCTGCTTGTTCCAAAGAGTTGAGTGGTATTCCCCCGCCTGCCACCATGCCGACCGAAGGGCGCGCAGTGATGCCGGACGGTGCATTAAAATTTGGCACAATTCTTGTCATCGGTTGGTCAAGATGTCCTTGATACAGCATGGGAAAAAGCTGTTGAAGCTCAACGGCATTGGGGAAACGATTGTGTGTGGCGAAAAACTGTAAAAGCTTCGGCAGTACCTGTACCGGTGCCCTCTTGATTATTCGTACAAGCAATCCGCAGCCGCCGCTTCCCTGTCCTCCATCTTCAGCATATACCCGCTCGATCCAGCCGTAGGCAACACTGCAGTTGCTCATTTCACTCATTACTTGTGCTGCCTGCCCGGAAATTTGGGTTACAATATTTTTCTTTGCTATTAATCGAATTCGCATGAATCGTTGTCGTCCGTACGGGCTGTCATGATCATGCGTTTCGATAACCCGATCACCATAAAACCGCTGCATACTGTCAGCATACCCATTATCTATAGCTGCGTCAGCAGTAATATACTTTACCTTTCTCCTAAGAAGTTCAGCTTCCTGTACTTTTTTAATTTCACCAATCAGCCCTTTTCCCTGAAATTCAGTCAATATTGCACTTGATGAGATATACATAGTTTGATTATTCTCACCCGGTATAGCATACGAATAGCCTATAACCTTACCCGTGACTGCATCTCTGGCAATCACTACAACATTATCCGGATCGGTAAAATCATGTTGTAGCTGTTCTTCTGAATACCCATTTCCCTTAAAAGCTTCTTCTTCAATACGGAGAATATCTGCACGGATCAGCTCCCATTCATCTGTCTTTATCAAATCAATAGTTCGCTTAGGTGCTTGTACGTTCTGTACACCTGGTTGTACTTGTGATTCTGTCTTTGCAGATTCTATGTAATTCTTTTCAAATTTATCTGCTACTGCAGGTTTAAGCGGTGAAGCTGATGAAACAGTGTAAGTAATTGAACTGGTCGGATTAAAGACTTCCTCACCTACTGATACTTTTTGATCTGACTGATATGTCTCAACCAGATATTGCTCTAACGGGTGGGCCTGATTATCTCTGTTTGACAATCCGCCTGCTTCCATGGTAATCATTAGTGTAAACCCGTTTTCTCGTGCAAAACCATACACCTGTTCCATGGCTAGATTTACAAATTCTTTCATTTTTTCATTTGACAGTTGTTTCGCCCATGCCTCAGAATAATCAAAACCGCTCATAATCATTCGATTATTCTGTATGATAAAAAGAATATTACCCATGAGTTCCCCATCAACAAGTATCCTGACGACTGCCGTACTGCTCCGTGCGTTGATGTACGGCCTCCAGCCAAAACATGTGCCTCCAGAACACTTTCCCTGAAACAAATCCAATAAATTCTTTGGCTGAAATACGAGGTCGATTTTTTTCGTTTTCTTATTTGTTTTATCCGCGACATAGGCTATAGATTCCTTCAACTTTGTTAGTGTTTTCCATGACGCACTTCTCTTAATGACAACATCCAAATCGCTTAATCCCTGTTCACTTAATATATGCTCTAATATGAGATTTGACTGACTGAGCCGTATATAAAATGTGCTCGTTTGATCATCAGAAAGCTCTCCTTTTTCGTATTTGACAAGATCGTCAAGTCCAATTTCAGAAAATACCTGGTGGACTATCGACATGACCTCCTCTTCACTCAGCTGTAATTTACTAAAAAGATATTTTTTGATATTTTCAGGTTTATCTGTCCGGATTTTTGCCGGCACGCTTCGTTCTTCTAGGAACGCAGCATCCTGCTGATCAACTTTTTCATTTATGATAGAAATAGCTTCTTTCAATTTTGAGGTATTTATCAATTCCTGTAATCCCAACACTTTATTTATCAGTTCCTTTAACCTTGATTGATCTTCTGAAGGAACGACTATCTTTACTGATTCCGTAAGTATTTGAAACGACCGTATACCGGGCTTAGGAATTAATGTTGTAATAATATGAGTATCAATATCCCGAAGCACTGCGGTCAGACTTCTTCCTAAAGTAGGAATGTTATATACGTTCGCGATAGAATTTATCGCTTCATCAAATTTTTGCGATTGTCCTTGATCATAATCTAAAGAACGGAGGAAATGCGCATAATATGCATAATCCGTATCAGCCAATGGTTCCCCATGAAATACTTTTCTCTCAAAAAGGCGATATTGAGTATCTATTGACCTCACAATTTCAAGTATTTTTTTATGCCGCCTGTCTTTGTCCGTTACTTGCTTCAACTCACTCGTAATTGCAATAGCTTCAAAATATAAACTTGTCCGGGCATGGATAAGGAGCTCCGGGTTCGATTGAATAAGTTGCAGTAATATTTCCCGTTGCTCTGTGCTCATCACGGATAATCCCAAATGACGCAATGCTTTCTCATTGTTCTTTTGCTTTGCATCAAAAAGCAGGTGAATAAGATTAAACAAATTCAGCTGTAAATCTGACTTAACGTTCAAAACGTTTGCTAAATTCTCATTTGTAATAATGTGTTCCATCTGATTGATTCGTGCTACATCTTCAGGTTTCTCCATAAAATACTGGAGAAGAAACACCGTGTTTACGGGATCTACCCAAGCCGGAATGGATTTACCGGAAGTATATCGATTCATAATATCTACCAAGGGTATGCGCAACTCCGGGTGCGAAAGCGTACGCTCAATAAATTCTTTACGAGATTTATTTGGTATCTTGGGATTACGTATGACAGTATATATTTCAGAATCCAATGTTTGCTTAAGCAGTTCATCAAGAAATACCTTATTCGGATCATATTGATCTATAATTTCTGTATACAGTTGAATCTTCTTGCTGGTTGTTGTGCGACTGTCAGAAAGTACTCTAAAGAGTCGCTGAACATAACCCAAGCTGAATGAGTCATTTTTGTCTGTAAGCTTACCGATCAATTTCATAGTTTCTGCGATAAAATTAGGATCATCAAATAATCCCAATGCCTGCGTCATAGTATTTAATGCCAGCATTCGATTGAGATCATTAAGTGTAAAATCACTTCTATTAAAATGTCCAGCAAAAGAGCTGAGTTTTGAATGAAATTTTGGATCTATAAACATCGTCCGTAATATTCTCGCAAACTCCAGAGGCGTCATAAACCCTGCGTTTCTCCCAAACATGTCCGCCAGCTGAAAGGCGCCAGAGCTTTTCAGTTTCCCGTTTTTCAATAGATCGACTATCTGAAACAGCAAGGGCACATACTGTTTCCCCATTTTGTATTGCAACGCAGAAAATGTTTTTTCTCCCATCTCTGTATCATTGAGAGCTTGACTCAGGGTTTTTATGAAGCCATTTGTATCCGTCGGGTCACCGTCGAAAAGAAAGCTAACCGCATGCTGGCGCAACTCTGTTTCTTCTTTCGGATCCAGAAGTATCCGCACAACGGTGGGGTACAGTTCCTGGTACCACTCCGGCGGCAAGGAAAAATGTTCATCAGTTTCTAAACTCGTAAGAAGAATGAGTTTCAAAAGCGGATTGCTTTGCGGATTATCCAACAAACGCTTTATAAGAGGCAGTGCTGACGGATCTTTACTTGTTGGCAAGTAATGGAAAGACTCTATTTGAGTAAGTTCGTAGTCGGAAAGAGATTGAAAGAAGCTATCGGGAATCTCGTTTGTGCCTGAAATATCACCCAACCGATTATGGAAATACATAAGGTATGGCCAGATCTGTTGGGGATGAGCCAAAAGAATACGGTACAATGCTTGATCTGTCACAGACCAAGTGGAGGCATATTGATCAAAGTATGCCTTGAAATTGCCTTTAAAGGCATGCCAATCGCGCATGGTGTGGTAGAGAAACCCAGCGCCATGGCTAAAAAAGTCCTGCTTGATCGTTTCTGCCCAGTCGGCGAGCACAAAGCCTCCAAAACCTGCATTGTTAAACAGTTCATTTCGGATTTGAGCCAAAACTAAGTCTTTGGCAGATACCAAAAAGAGTGCTCGCTCGTCATCCGTTTCTCCTGCAAGGCGATTGTAATATTCTTTTTCTGCCGGATCGTGGACTAGGTTTGCTAAACCAGAATCCTCCACAATCCGACGGATATCGCTTATCGGCCACTTCTCGCTGCTTCTCTGATAGTAATCCAGCATTTCTATGCGATTATCTGCTGTACCCCCGCTGAGCGTCTCAAAGAACAATTCAGAAAAGTTTTGGCCGGTGTATGAAGTCTTTAACCGATACTCTGTGTTTTTAATACGCTCTGACAGTAATGCGACAGTTGAAAGTTTGACGCCTGCGGCTATTGCGTCCTCGTAGAGTTGATAATACGTTCGTGACGTTAATGAAGTGCCAACTGCTTTTACTTCCGCAACACTCACCATCTCCCCTATCTTGTATCTTTCTAGGAGCCGGCCGAGGCCCAGACCGCTATACTCTGATTCCTTTACCGTTTGAAGCATGGCAATGACTCTCAGGTAGCTCTCAATGAGTGCTTTTCGTCTATCAAGAAGTGATTGTTCCGCATCCGATGGCGGCAGGCGTCGAGCGCGATCGTAATCTTTTGCTTTTGCGATCTCTATTGGGCGAATCTGATTTTCCACGTCGCGCAGTTGATCCCAAGTGGATGTGTGGAATGCGGCAAATTTATTGTCGTTTCCGATGACTTCAAAACGGATATCAAGGGTTTTTGCAGCATCACCGGGATCCAAAGAGAGAAGCTCGCGGTAAATTCCGTAAGGGGACAACTCCCGGTAATCGCGATGCAGTCCCTCAAAGATTTTGAGTGAAAACAAATTTTTGACTGCCCGTTTGACCGCCGGTTTATCTATCGCCATGGGCCAGACGGCTCGCAGCACCGGCGTTATTTCGCTCCCCCAAACAAAGTGGTCAAAAAACGAATCATACTCCTCTCCGTATCGCTGACTTTCCGGCGGAGCCACAACATCTCGGGCCGCAGAAAAAAGAAATTTCTGAGTGCCGAGAGCCACGGAAAGCGTTTTTTCTTCTTCCCGCGCCGACCGGATCCGGCTGTCGGCCGCCAACAGACGATCGTAGAGTGCTTGCTGCATGGAAATTTCTGCGGGGCGTGTGCGATCGGTCACGCTCGTCACCACGCGTTGTTGGAAATCATAGGCTGGCCTGCCCAAAGGTGTCGCCAATACCATGTGACGCGCGGCGGCATACATAAGCCACAGCGGTAATGAAACTTTTTTCCAAATACTGTGGTAACGGGACAGATAAAACTCTAGAAGGTCTTTTGGTAATTCACGCCAATTGACCTCATTATCTTTTTTATATTCTTCGAAAGGTACGCTGGCAGGATGGAACAAACGGAGATCGCTGGGGTCAAGCGGGATGTGACGAAGTCTTCGCTCAATGACAGAACCGTATATTTCGTCTTTTACTGTCTCAATATATTTGTCCGATATCTGTTCATCAGAACGTAAAAAGAACTGGTGCCAGTTATCGGCGTCATAGTGCCAGTCCTTTAGCGTGTCAATATCTGCCAGTTTCTTCGTTAAATCTACTTGTCCCTGTAGGAGTTGGTTAAAACGTCTTACCAGCTCTTCTTTTTCTATTTGGTTGCCGATTGCTTCAAGCTGGGCAAGGCCTGCCTCTCCAGCCCTACGCGCGTTTTGGATAGCGGCAAGCGACTCTTCGAGATCGGCGATATTTCTTTCATACCGGTCATACAGCCGCACGGTGCTCTGAATTCTTCCATCAGAGTTGGATAGAACAAACCGCATGAGTTGATCAAGCACCGAAGCACCGCCTCCTCCCCCGCCTGCGATGAGGCCGGAAGAACCTGCGCGAGGTCTGGGAGACAGCAACCAGAGATTTTCATAATTCAGAATTTTTGCCTCTGCATCCTTCAGCCCGGAGCTAGTCCACTGGCTCGTTTCGCCAATCGCAAAAAACACGTTGTCATTGTCTTTTGCGCCGTTTTCCCGAAGCAGTCGGACGAGATATACCAGACCATCTTCCGTTCCGCGCATCTGCCATATCCTACTGCCTGGAGAAAATGTCAATGCAGCAGTTGTTTCTTCTTTGGATACGCTTTTTTCTGCGGCGATTTGCTCCGGTTTCATATCTAATGCAAAAAATATTTTTCCCTCCCGATTCAATACGGCAGAAAATGAATAGTTATGCTCTGAAGCCGTTCTTACAACGTTTTTGATAGGACGCATGTTGTCAGACGAGGCTTCTCCTATCTGTCCTGATGGAAGAATTTCTTTGAAATTTTGCCAATAGGTGCGGATAAAACGCACGGCATCGGAGGGAGAAGTGATGTTTTGGCTCATCGTTATCTTGACTAATTTGTCGGTTAAAACCGGTATGGTAGCTGCAAAAGGCCAGACTCCCGGATTGAATTGAACGAGCGCTAAGCCAATGTTTTTGCCGACAAAGTCAAGCATCAGTGCGAAGAAATTGGGTGTGCTTGCGGCATCAAGTTGTCCAAAAGAAGACAAAGATTTTTCTGTAGCGAGATTTGATGTTCTGAAGCGGTATTCGGCGCGGAGGGCATCTTTCAACACCGCATCAACGGCTGACCAATCAGATCCGGGCGGAGCGCGGTCAATCAAACCCGTACTGATGCGTCTGCCCGGCATCTCTAACATCAACAGGTTCACCGTATCATCTTCTACGGTACTTTTGTCGATCATTCTCTGAAGGTCCGGGAGGAGCGCAGTGAAAAGCTCTCCGGCAAATTGTCCTTCCTGCCGTGTCAATCTCCCATCCGCCGTCTGCTGATCAATAGAGTCAAAACCGCTGCCCGTGCGTGTTTGCGGCAAAGCCACCCCATCGATAACTA
>JAGVFE010000120.1 GCA_020057765.1 Candidatus Woesebacteria bacterium
CAGGTGGAACCAGTTTACTTGCCAATTTTGACCGCCTCATGACCGCCGCAACCGGCGTGCCGTGTCACGTAGCAGACGAATCATTGCTCTGTGTTGTTCGCGGCACAGGTGTGGCGTTGGAAAATATTGAGCTCTACAAACGGAGCGTGAGTAAAAGATAACTTATAATAATTCAGTTTCCATTTCGATCGACAATAATGCGGGAAAAATAACATATAGATTGAATAATTTTTTATAACCGTATAACAACAGAAAGAAAAGAACAGTATATTTTGAGGAAAATTTGTATTTGTTGAGGAAAATTAAGAAATAATTTTTGTGTTCAACGCGACGAAATTGTAGTAAAGCTGGGAAATAATTATAGCTTAAGTATGATTACTAAAGGTCTACTCCATACATCAGTCCTCGGAATCAAGGCTACAACCAATAGCAAACAAGAAATCCTGGAGTATATTGAAAAGTACTTAAAGAAGTCGTCAAAAAAATCAATAAAACCGCTCATTGTTGTGACTCCAAATCCAGAACAAGTCGTGTTAGCGCAAAAGGAAATTCACTTCAGAAACATTATCAATCAGGCTGATGTAGCGCTCCCGGATGGAATCGGATTAGCTTTTGTATTAAAACGAACGCGTATTTCCGGCGTGGAGCTTATGGAAGCGCTCATTGAACTTGCTGCCAAACAGGGCTTCCCAGTAGCCCTTATCGGCGGTCGGGAAGGAGTAGCACTCAAAGCGCTCGAGTGCTTAAAGACCCGGTTTTCGGAGTTAAGTGGATGGGCAATAGAGCCGGAAGAAAAAACCATTGAGGAAATCGCAATAAAAATAGTTGCAGAAAAGGTACGGATAGTCTTCGTCGGCCTGGGTGCGCCCAAGCAGGAGCTTTTTATTGAAAAGGTCAAATGTCAAATGTCAAATGTCAAAAGTCCTCTTGTGTTCATGTCTGTCGGCGGCTCTTTTGACATTATCTCCGGGAGAACGCCTCGTGCGCCTCATGCGATTCAGGCAGTGCATCTTGAATGGCTCTGGCGGCTGGTTCTGGAGCCCTGGCGTTTTCGCCGTCAACTCCGGCTCCTCCAATTCTTTCGGTTGGTACTCACCCGCGGTCGAGCGACGTAGCCTGAAGAGGCAGGATCTTGTTCGTTTCCTGCTGTCATGGTTCGGATCATACAACGAGGGTAAACGGAAGCCAAACCAGAACTATTTCGTGATACGATTCTCACATCAGCGTCGTCCCAAAGAAGAAACTATACCCATCTTACTCCGGTTTGCAGCCCGTCAGGGCGAAAAAGCGGATTAGATGGGTTTATACCGAAACAATTCCGATTGTGTTTGCATTGCCTTTTGATGCCCTTGAGCCGTGACGGGCTCTCTGGAATAATATTTTCATCGAATCGACCTCATGTTCTAACGCAGCTCTGATTTCTTCGACAGAATATTCTGCATTTTCCTTTAATCTACTTTCCATGATGATCCAGATTGTACATCAGACGATTCCCATTGTCAAATTTCAAACTATCAGCATCTATTGATGTAATAATTTATTTTAAATAGTATTACTTGATAGTTTGATGCTGTCATTTCCCCCACAGTGACCAGAGGTGTATAATGAGTCCATGTCATTGCAAAACAATCTAACGAGCCTGGCTCGGCCGGTGCGGGTCGTATACGTGAGCAGCTACATTCCCAGAAAGTGCGGGATCGCCACTTTTACCAAGGATTTAACCACAGCCATCAACTTACTAAATCCACTCGCCCTGGCTGAAATTGCCGCCATGGACAACACATTAACAAAAGATGTAATCGTCTATCCCCATGAGGTCCGTTTCCGCATTTTTGATCAAAAGAAGGCAGATTATATACGCGTAGCCACAGCCATCAACAAAGATCCGACAATTGATGTAGTCTGTCTTCAGCACGAGTTTGGTATCTATGGCGGACATGAAGGTCGGCTCGTTTTAGAATTCCTCAAAAAGCTTCGAAAGCCTGTTGTTGTCACATTACACTCCGTGGTAGAAAATCCTTCTCCAAGGTCTCGCGCAGTGTTGGCCAGTGTCTGCCGGAAGGCATCCGCCGTCGTCGTGATGCTGGCATCATCGCGTGAGGCACTGGTGGCCCATTATGGTGTGTCGCAAGAGAAAATTGTCGTCATCCACCATGGGGTGCCTGATTTTCCCAGATTGGATATATCAGCATGGAAAAAAAGGCTATCTCTGGATGATCGTGTTGTAGCCACAAGCATCAATCTTTTGAGTGAGCACAAAGGCATTGAACACGTCGTCGGGGCCATTGGGGATATTATTCGTAAGGTTCCAAATTTTTTGTACCTCATTATCGGAGAGACTCACCCCATGGTATTGGCCTACGAAGGCGGCAAAGACGTGTATCGTGAAAAACTCTACCAGCTCGTCGGCGACTTGGGCATAGGCAAACACGTACGCTTTATCCAGCGATATATTCCCATTGAAGAACTTGTAGCATATATCGGGGCCAGCGATTTTTATATCACCCCATACCAAGATCCCAACCAGGCAGCGTCCGGGGGATTGGCCTATGCCATTGGGGCGGGGAAGCTTTGTATGTCTACTCCCTATTTATACGCCAAAGAAATGCTCAATTCGACACGGGGGATTTTGGTTCCTTTCAAAGATTCCAAAGCAATTGCCGAGGCGGTGATTCGCATGGTTGTCCATCCCAAAAAGAAAGCATATTTTGAAAAAAATGCATACGAAATCGGCCGTACCATGACCTGGATTAATATCGGACACCAGTATTACCACTTGTTCCACAACGTCCTTGGGCTACACTAAAAGTATGGTACCCATCCGTCATGAGGGTAATATACTTGAACCTACTGCCAACCTCTTTGAATCGGCTTCAGTATGCAACCCGGCTGTTATCCGTGTTGCGGATACGGTTCACGTTTTTTACCGTGCCATGGATCCTGGTGATTATTCCTCTGTGGGTCACGCTACTTTTAGACCGGATTTAACCTTGCGCAAACGCCTCGATCATCCGGTGATTGTGCCCGAACACTATTGGGAAATACATGGGATTGAAGACCCGCGGATTGTAGCAATAGATGATACGTATTACCTCACGTACGTTGCCTACGATGGAAAAACTGCAAAAATAGCCTATGCCACGAGTACAGACTTGATGACGTTTACCAAACACGGCCTCATTTCGCCAGCCATTCCCTACAGCCACATAGTGTCGTTATTGTCTCCATTGCCCATCAACCCTGAATATGTGCGTTTCGCTCAGTATTTTTTAGATAACGGTGGCGCAACGAGCACTCTCATCGAAAAAAATGCCATGCTGTTTCCTAAAAAGATCAACGGCAAATTGGCCATGCTCCACCGCGTCCACCCGGGAATTCAGATGATTCTGTTTGATGACTTTTCCCAGCTTTCCCATGATTTTTGGCTTAGACATCTGGCCGAGCTTGATCAATGGGTGATCATGGATCCGAAATATCCATGGGAAGGGGAGACTATCAACGCCGGGCCGCCCCCGATAGAAACTGAGGGGGGGTGGCTGCTGATTTATAACGGAAGAAGCCAGGTTGCCGGGAACCTGTCTTATGCAGTGGGTGCTGCCCTTTTGGACCGCGATGATCCCACAAAGGTACTTGCCCGTTTGACCCAACCACTTTTTGTGCCCAAGGAAGAGTGGGAAAAGGTCGGCAGGGTGAATAATGTGGTATTTACCACAGGAACCTACATGAATGGCGACCGATTATATATACTTTACGGGGCGGCAGACACAAGGATTGGGGCAAAGTCTTTATTGCTATCAGATCTTTTGTCCGCACTAGCCACAAAAGGAAGTGCCTTTCGTGGCTAAATAACATGGACATATCTCTTTTGGTTCCGGAATCCGGATATTCTTTTATCAACCAGGCCCAGGCATTGGCAAAGGGTTTTATAGCCCTTGGCCATCAAGCAAAAGTGGTGCGTGAGCCTGACGCAGGTGCAACAATTGCTATTGGTTCTTGGGTGCACTATCGGGAACTTGTCGAAGGGCCCACGAAGGCGGGTTTCCGTGTCGTCCCGTGGTTGGTATCTGATGACCATGTAGATACATTTCATGAAGAGCTCAATAGTTTGCCGCTTCTTTTGACGACGAGCAAGCACTGTCAATCCATATTTCTTCGCGATGGGATTACGACCAAGATTGAAATAATTCCAGAGGCAGTGGATGATGAATTTTGGAAACCGCAAACGGTTGACGAAATCCGTCCCATCGCTGAATTTCTCTCTATCCGGGAAGCGGGGATGGTCATGCCACAAAAATTTGACCTCGTTAAGCTTAAAGCTGATGGCGTGCCGATCCTTTTTACCACCGGCGGGGACGCGACATCCAAAGGAGCACAGGAAGTAATGCAGGCGCTAAACCCGGCATTGCCCTGGATGTATCTTCTGAAAACCTGGCCGGGAGCCCGGAGTTTACGTTGCTCGGCAGATGAGCTTGATTTGGCAAACCAACTCGGCATTAGAGACAGAATCCGCTACGTTATCGGTGAATATTCCCGGGAGTTTCTGCGGGGATTGATGAACCTATGCGATATCTATGTATCTCCGTCTCGATCTGAAGGATTTGGACTGCCGTTGATTGAAGCTCAACTGTGCGGCAAGCCGGCCGTTGGTTCTTCAGCAAATGCATCCGGCGAAACGATACGAGATGGGAAAACAGGATTTGTGGTCAATGCTGACATAGGGCAGCTTATCTTAATTCTTACCAAGCTTATTTCTGAAGAGCCGCTGCGGAAAAAGCTTGGACACGCGGCCCGAATCCACGCGCAGGAGACGTATAATCCCAATAAAATCGCGCAACGATTTCTCGATATCCTATGATTTCCCTTTCTCATATCCTTCGCATGACCGATGACATCGGAATATTTGAACACTGTAAGTTTACTATGCCGGATCCGGCAGAAGGCTACACCACGGATGATAACGCACGGGCGCTTCAGCTTATGCTCCGGTTAAGGAAAACTCATCCGGAAGCGACCCCTTTAATTTCAGTTTATACTCGTTTTCTCCTCGATGCTGCTACAAAAAAGGGGTTTCATAATGACCGGAAAGCGGACGGCACGTGGGAAGATGAAGGGGGAATCGGCGACTGGTTTGGCCGGGCAATGATTGCGTTATCCGGTACGCCGCTTTTTGATGAAAAGCTTCCGTTGATAACAAAAGTTCAGAGTTTTCACACGGTCGCATTGTTATTAGAAGCGTTGTGCCAGCGGCCCAATCCAATGGTTACGAGTGGCATGATTTCGGATTTGGCAAGCATTTTGGTTGATGCATACAAAAAGTATTCAGATTCTACCTGGCACTGGTTTGAAGATGGTCTGACGTACGAAAACGCGAGGCTTCCTGAAGCGCTTCTTCTTGCGTATACAAAGACAGGGAAACAAGAGTATCGCGACATTGGTCTTGTTGCATTGGATTTTCTTGTGTCACATACCTTTGATGAAAAAAAGGGCATGTTTACTTTTATCGGAAATAACGGCTGGTTCCATAAGGGGCGACAAAAAGCTGTGTTTGCTCAACAGCCAGTTGACGCCGCGGCAACGGTTGAAGCCTGTTGTACGGCGTATCGGGTAACGAAGGATACTACATACAAGACGTTGGCTCAAAAAGCGTTTGCCTGGTATCAAGGACTCAATATCTACGGGGCTTGTCTGATTGATAAAAAAACCGGAGGCGTTTTGGACGGGCTGGAGGAATCCGGCGTAAGCCTCAATGAGGGAGCCGAGTCAGTCATCACCTATGGTTTAGCCTGGTGCGCGATCAAGGATTTGGAAAAAAACTTTCCCTCTTGATTTCCTCATTCCATACCCGATACTGGTATGAACCGCATGCAAACAAAAATCCTTCCCGGAATGAGTGATCGGATCAATGTTGCCGCGTGGGTCGATGTTAGTTCCCAAATAACGCATCTCCTTGCCCGTCATATAAACGGAAAAGGCGGGGTCACTATGCCTGACTGGGGCAGGCTAGAGCTTCTTTCTTTTGATGAGGATCGACATTTGGTAAACCAGCGTATCGTTTGGGAGGGGAAAGGCAACGAGCTGAATCTTGAAGACGCACGCGCAACCATTTCAACTGACGGGCGGGTGCTTTTTGGCCTTACTGCGGTGATTGAAGAAGGGGAAAAATTTATTCCCTATCCGGCATTCTGTACGTTCCCGTCCGCAAACTGGCAAGGAGGTCTGGAAAATCTCGTGGTAGCAACAGCCCTGGGTTCCGGGAAAAACGTTACCCCGCTGACGGACAGCATATGGGTGTATCGGAAAACTTCAGATGATTTTTCGTTATCTA
>JAGVFE010000104.1 GCA_020057765.1 Candidatus Woesebacteria bacterium
CCTATTTGTATTTACCTATGACTGGAGAAAGAAACTCACAGATCTGGCTGACTCGCTCAATACGTACATCATCGCCAAAATTCCGCCGGAGAAAAAAGTCAATATTGTCGGCCACTCGCTCGGCGGGCTTGTGGGGCGGATTTACTCGCAAAAATACGGCACCAACCGTATAGACAAGCTCATCACCGTCGGCTCTCCCCATCAGGGAATACCCCAAGCGTACAAAGCATTTGCTGGAGGAGATATTTTCCGGGACAACAGCCTGGAATGGCTGGCCATGAAGCTCATTTTCATCCTCAACCGCAGCTCCGGTCAAACGGATCGAAGCGTAGTTGCCGACCGTCTTCCTGTAACTCAAGACCTCCTCCCTATTTATAACTTTCTCAAGCGTGCAGACGGATCATTTATCGATGCCACAACTATGACATACAAAAACGATACGCTTCTGACATACAAAAATACGTTTGCCACGATTTTCCCCGTATTTCAATCCATCACCGGCCAAAAAGGCGCAACGCCGCTTGGCTACGGCATCAACCCCACAAGCCCAACCGACGTGGCCAAAGGTATTTATCCCGATGGCCGGCCGATTTCAGACACCAGCGCCGCAGGCGACTTTATCGTGGTTTCTCAATCAGCATCGGCAGATACCGACGTCAAAACGATTGCTGCCGAACATGGAGAGCTTGTGTATACAAAAGACAACATCAAAGAAATCCTCAACAGTCTGGCTCTCTCGTATACTGACGCCAATATCACTGCCGGCCGGGCCACCAAGCTATTTCCTGACCTTATTGTCATCATCCGCTCACCAGCAACCATTTCTCTGGAAAGAAATGGCAAAACATACACTGAAGATGACGGGATTATTTTTGTGGAGAATGCCGACTATGGTATGTATCAGCTCAATGTAAACGGCACGGCCAAAGGCAAATATACCGTCACTGTAGGCCAAATCACCGAGACCAACGACCATTGGGATGATATCAAGGGAGAAATCACCAAGTCTCCTCCCGGCGACCAGACGGATATCTACCACATCAATTTCCCCAGCAACCCGCTCTTTTCCAGCGGCACATCGACGAGTACCAGTGTGACATCGACTTCAACATCCAAACAGAACATTGCCGGCCTCATCAAATCCTTTTTTTCCAAAAAAGAAGATGTACTAGGAGTGGCTACTGAATCGGGAGACGTCGCAACCGAATCGGCAATTCCGACACAAGAAACCTATCAAGAACCAGTAAAGCCATCAGCAAGCCCGATGAAATGGATTATCGGAATTATTCTGGCGCTGATTTTTCTACTCCTGAGGCGTTATTTTTCGAAGAAATAACGGAGAACTATTGAAACAACGACCAGTGAAATTCCCACCGTCACTTGCCACAGGGCAAGTCCTTGAAACGCAGCTGCAAGCAGGAGTCCGATCCCCAAGCCGCCCATGGTGTAGAGTAATTTTTGCTTCATACGCTGTGGACCCGAGAGGTATCGAACCTCTGACCTCTTCGATGTCAACGAAGCGCTCTACCGCTGAGCTACGAGTCCTGTTGTTGACGATATGAATTGTATCACCTACACTTTTTCTAGACAAACAGATTATGGATCTCATCAAACGCGCGGTTTCTGCTGTTTTTGATTTTCTTCAGGGGATTGTCGTGATTATGGCTATCATGGTCATGATCTACCTATTCATCATGTCTCCGCAAGAAATCAGCGGGGCCTCCATGGAGCCTTACTTTCACAACGGGGAGTATATACTCACCAACAAAATCGCCTATAAACTGGGTGAGCCGGTACGTGGCGATGTGGTCATATTTAAATCTCCCCGCAATAAGGACATTGACTACATCAAACGCGTCATTGGCAAACCCGGCGATACGGTTGGACTACGAGACAGCGCTATATATGTAAATGGCAAAAAACTCGGGGAGCCGTATTTGGGGCCGGGTGTGTATATTTTCGGAGGATCGTATCTGCGCGAAGGATCAGAGATGACTATTCCATCGGGTTTGTATTTTGTCATGGGGGACAACCGGCCGCACAGTTCTGACTCACGGGAGTTTGGGCCGATATCAAAAGAGGATTTTATCGGCAAGGCGATTCTTCGCTACTGGCCATTGAATAAAACCGGAATCATCCAGCAGCCTGTTTACTGATCCGCTCGTGGATGAGTTTGAGGATTTTACTGGTGGACTCTAAATTGCCCCGGATGACCAACACCATACGTGCTTCCACAGACGACTGCGTTATCTTGACCAACCCATTGACGGACTCGGCAATATCTTTGGCCATAGTATCAAGAACGTCACTATGGATCCGCTCGACTTTATGTTTGGGCGACTTTTCGTACTGAGCCTTAAGCCTTCGAGCTAAATCTTCGGCTCGCCGCACAGACGCGCTCTCCGAGAGTATAGTTTTATACGCATCCACCATGAGCTTGATGTCGCCAAGCCCTGCAATGGCGCGTGCATGTCCTTCCGATATAGCCCCGGATATAAGACCGTCTTTTATCGCATCCGGAAGGGCCAAAAGCCGCATGGTATTGGATACATACGATTCACTTTTACCAACACGTTTGGCAATCTCGGTAACCTGGAGTCCAAATTCTTCCACCAACCGCTGAAATGCCTGGGCGCGTTCGATGGGGTTGAGGTCTTCGCGCTGTACGTTTTCAACGATGGCCATCTCCAACATCCCTCGCGCCGTCGTCTCTTTAACCAGAACCGGCACGGTTGTCAGTCCTGCAATCTTGCTAGCCCGCCACCGGCGCTCACCGGCAATGATCTGATAGCCTGCTGGCGTCTTGGCAACAA
>JAGVFE010000088.1 GCA_020057765.1 Candidatus Woesebacteria bacterium
CATTCCCTACACACATTCGGGGGCGCTGACCCAAGCAATTAATCTGGATAAATCTCTCACCAAAAAAATTTGGCAACACCATGGACTGCCAACGCCGCGGTTTGTAGAAATTGGATTGAAGGACAAAACGTATGTTGAAGGCCTGCGATTTCCCGTGTTGGTCAAACCAAACAGCGAAGGATCAAGCAAGGGAATTTTTAATGATTGCCTCATTGAAGAGCCAGACACGCTTCCGGCAAAAATCCGTGACATATGGAAACGTTTCGGCAACGGAGTTCTTGTTGAAGAATTTTTACCTGGGCGGGAGTTTACCGTAACGGTCATGGGAAATTCTGGAGTAGGAAAAGGGGTGTATATTTTGCCCATTGTTGAACAAAACTACGACGTGGTGCCGGCCGAGTACAAAAAATTTGCTTCCTACGAGGTGAAATGGCTTTTTGAAGACCAGCTGCCGAATCCGCACGTTGCCTATATTTGTCCGGCAAAACTGGATACCAACGTTGAAAAACATATTACCGAACTTTGCATAAAAGCCTTTACCGTTTTGGATTGTCGGGATATTGCGCGGATTGATCTGCGATTGGACGTCGATGGCAAGCCAAGCTTGTTAGAGCTTAACGCGCTTCCCGGTATGATGCCTGACCCTAATATCGTCTCCTATTTTCCTGTTGCCGCACGAGCCGCCGGATGGGACTTTACCCGGATGATTGGGCAAATCATCACCCACGCGCAAGAACGCCTCGGAATCTAATTTTTGGTATAATCAAAGGCACGTCAGAGGCGTCTGTAGCTCAGTGGCAGAGCGCTACTCTTATAAAGTAGATGTCCTTGGTTCGATCCCAAGCAGACGCACAGTTTCAAATCGTGAGGATCACTAGAGTTCTTCCAATTTTACTCTCTCCGCCGGTTGACCTTTGACGAATTCCAGATATTTTTCCGTGGTGGAAAGGCGCTTGTGACCCACAAGCTTACTTAGCGTCGTAATCGGCGTTCCGGCCATCAGATGATGGGCGATGAAGGTGTGGCGAAGATCATTGACCTTGGCATCCTCGATGCCCGCGACCTTAAAGTATCGGTCGATAGCGGTTCTAATATTGCGGATGAGTAAGGGTTTGCCTGTTTTGGTAATAAATAATGCTTTGGATTTATCTCCATTGCCACGGATCTCCATGTAGTGCGAGACTGCCTCTTTACCTGCTTTGTTTAAGGGAACCATCCGTTCCGCATGTCCTTCCTGAGGGGCAATGTGGAGCTCGGTGTCTTTGACGTCATCTGTGGCCAGATTGGCTAGCTCTCCGATTCTCACACCGGTTTGAAGAAAAAGTTCGACGATGGCATGGGTGCGGATGTCCCCACGGCACGCGTCACGGAGTGCCCGGTATTCAAGTTTGGATAAAATGCGCGGGGGTTTGATTTCGTACTTGGGGTGCTCAATTTCCACTGCCGGGTCGACGCTCATGTTGTCTGAACTTTTTAAAAAGCGGAAGAATGTTTTGATCGAGTTGATTTTGCGCGAAATTGACTTGGCCTTGTAGCTGTCGCTCTCCAGTTTTTTAATGAAGGCCTCCAGTTCATCGCGAGATACTTCAGCCACTGCCTTTTTGCCCATATTTTCGAGGAAAGAAACCAGCTGTTCGATGTCTTTGTGATATGCTACAATCGTGGCTTTGGCACGGCGACGGCTGCCGAGGTAGTCGGTAAATTGGGCATGGGCAGTTTTGAGATCTATGGTTGTAGCCATACGTGATAAAGCACCCTATAATATCATACACCAAACCACAACGCAAGCATGATCACACGCACCACCTTTCAGCGTCCTTTGGCTCGTCTGTTCATTGTGGGAGTAAGCTTGCTTACCGTGGTTTCTCTTTCCCGATCCGTGTATGGTCTCTGGCGCAAGCGCGATTACGTCCGTATTCGCGCCGATGCCTTGGCTCAGGAACAAGCCGAAAATGACCGACTCAAAAAGCTGGTTGAAGAAGCCCAAAAACCCGAGTTTATCGAAAAGGAAGCCCGGGAGAAACTGGGGATGACCAGAGAAGGGGAGGCCATCGTCATACTTCCCAAATCTCAAATCTCAAATCCCAATGACCAAGTAAAACAGAAAGAAGAAAATATTTCGAATTGGAAGAAGTGGTGGAGGCTGTTTTTCTAGTGTCAAGGGTGGGGATCGAACCCACGACCCACAGTTTATGATACTGTTGCTCTACCACTGAGCTACCCTGACAAAACTGCTCCCGCCTCTCCGGCGGGTCGCCGATGAGGCGACTACCAATGAGCTACGCTGGCTTTCGTGAACGATCTTCATTTTACGAAAATATGGGTAAGAAGGCAAACACAACTTGACAGTTGTATGGGAATAGTATAAACTATCACGTGATGGTTGATATATTTGATCGTCTTACCATAAAGAAGAAAAAGTTTGATGCGCTTCGGGCTATCCCCCAGCAGGAGCGCGAAAGCCTTCAGGAGTGGCTGGATGTGGAGTATACGTATACATCCAACTGGATCGAGGGCAACACTCTCTCGCGACAGGAAACGGCGCTCTTTTTGGAGAAGGGGATAACGATCGAAGGAAAGACCCTGCGGGAACACCTGGAGGTGACCAATCACCGGAAAGCCATTGATTTTATCCGCGCAATCGTGGGAAAAGGCCATCAGTTTATTGCCGAAAATGACATTAAAGATATCCATAAAATAATTCTTTCTGGTATCGAGGATCAATGGGCTGGTGTATACCGCCAAACCCAGATATATATCCGTGGCGCCGCGACGGAACCGCCTCCTCCTCAAGAAGTGCCGTGGCGGATGAAAAAGCTTGTCGAGTGGCTGGGAAGCATTCAAGGGGAGCATCCAGTGAAAGTGGCTGCCGATTTTCACTTTCGTTTTATAGATATCCACCCATTCATAGACGGCAATGGGAGGACAGCGAGACTTCTCACAAACCTCGTGCTGTTGGGACACGGGTATCCTATCTCTATCATAAAAACAGAAGAACGGCATGCGTATATGAAATCGATCAGTGATGGCATTCTGACCGGATCCTTAGAGAGTTTTTATGGCGTGATCGCGTTGGCTGTCGAGCGATCATTGGACGCGTGGATTGCCGCTGCCCGGGGGAAGCCCGTGACCCCGTATTTCGTCGATCCGGAAGGCACGCTGGCCCCACTCATTTTTATCGGGGCAGTGGCCAAACATTCTGGTGTCTCTATTCCCACCGTACGCTACTACGTGTCTCTAGGACTTATCCGGCCCGCACAAAAAAGTCAGGGCGGATTTATGCAGTTTGAATCGTCGGTTGTGGAACGGATTAAGAAAATTAAAAAGTGGCAGCGCGAAGAGCGGTTAACCATAGCAGAAATTAAAGTACGGTTAACCCAACAGAACGTATTAATTTGAGAGATATAAAACCCTAGTTTATTTACCATTTCCTTTAGGATTGCTGATAGGCGGAAAAAGCAGTATACTATGTATGTTCTTCATTGAACCGCGGGGTAGTGTACAGTTGCACAGAAGGCTCATAATCTTCTAGGCTGGGTGCGACTCCCAGCCCCGCAACTGGGGTCATTAAACAAAAATACCACTAACCGAGTGGTATTTTTGTTCCGACCCCACGGGGCTGGAGTGAACGAAGTTAACTTAATAGCCCCGACTCACTCCTTCCGTCCCTTCTTTCTTCCGACCCCGAGGTATAATAGTCCCAATGCACTTCCTCTACATCCTCCATTCTCTCAAAGACGGTAACTTCTACACTGGTATCACCGAAAATCTAGAGCGAAGGCTAAAAGAACATGAATCAGGAAAAAACTTCTCAACCGCTCCACGTCGCCCTCTCAAACTTATTTACTACGAAGCATATCTTCTCAAAGAAGACGCCGAGGCGAGAGAGCGTTATCTGAAGACATCGATGGGAAGAAGGGTGATACGAAAACAACTGAGTAATTATCTTAAATCTTATAGTCATCCCCTAACGTGGGGTTGATGCGAATGAAATTCACATAATAAACCCCACTGGCGAGGTATGTATATGGTAAGCGTAGCAGAAAGCAC
>JAGVFE010000077.1 GCA_020057765.1 Candidatus Woesebacteria bacterium
CGTTTGTCATTTGGTACGATTTTGGCTCGTTCCCTCAAGCGTTTACCAATATGATTGCCGTCCTGATCATCGCCTGCCCGTGTGCCATGGGACTGGCAACACCGACAGCTATCATGATCGGTGTGGGTAAAGGAGCACAAAAAGGAATTCTCATCAAAGATGCGCAAGCCCTTGAGATTGCCCATACAATCAAAACCATTGTTTTTGATAAAACCGGGACCCTCACACAGGGAAAGCCCGTCGCTACCGATATATTGGGAGATAAAAACACCCTGCTTCTTGCCGCATCACTCGAACAGGGATCAGAACACTCGCTGGCAGAAGCAATCCTGCAGAAAGCCAAAGGTCTGAAACTATTGAAGGTATCTCGTTTTGCCGCAATCCCCGGGCGAGGAATAGGTGGAATCATAAACGGAAAAACATATTTTTTTGGCAAACCTATTAACGCATACCCAAATCTTGAAAAACTCGGGAAAACAATTATGGAACTTTCTGAAGGGAAAAAAATTATTGGTGCAATCGCAGTTTCCGACACGATCAAAGACGAAGCCAAAGAAACGATCCAGATGCTGAATCGTTTGCACATCCAAGCCTGGATGATAACCGGAGACAACGAGGCAACGGCGGCGGCAATTGCCAAACAAACAGGAATCCAACATGTACTGGCCAACGTCTTACCGGATGAAAAAGCAAAAAAAGTTAAAGAATTACCTAGTGTTGCTTTTGTCGGTGATGGCATAAATGACGCGCCGGCCTTGGCCGCGGCCGACGTGGGAATTGCGATGGGAACCGGAACCGATGTTGCCATGGAAACTGCGGGAATTACACTCCTCAATAAAGATCTGCGAAGCGTCGTCACCGCTCTTTCACTGTCCCGAAGAACCATGGCGGTGATCAAACAAAATTTATTCTGGGCGTTTGCATACAATATCGTCTTGATTCCGGTAGCTATGGGAGTTCTCTATCCGTTTATGAAACTCCTCATGAATCCGGCGCTGGCGGCTTTTGCCATGGCGGCAAGCTCTCTATCCGTGGTTGGGAATTCCCTGCGACTGAAAGGAGTGCGGATATGAATACTGATACGAAAATCGTCATAGGAACTGTAATAGTGTGTGTGTTTTTACTTTTGGGAGGAATCATTTATTTCTCCAATGACAAAACACCCCAGCGGGAAAATCTGGGTACGGCAAGCATGACGATAGACAAAAAATTTGAGGACTTTGGCTCCATGAAGGGTGATGAAGAAAAAACGGCTACGTTTACAATCACCAACACGTCGGCAAGCTCGGTACTTCGCATCTGGGGAATATCAACGTCCTGCAATTGCACGGCGGCGGCTGTTGTCATTGACGGCCGGGAAACGGGTGAGTTCAATATGCCTGCGCACATGAACACGACACTGAAAAACTGGATCGGCGAAGTGCCGGCCGAAGGAAAAGCGCTCCTGAAGGTTACCTATAAACCGAAAGTCATGCCGGTGGTCGGCGTCGTCACGCGGCAAGTCCGCTTTTCTACCAATGACCCGAAAAATCCGGAGGTGGAGGTGAGTGTGAAGGCCAACGTTTTATGAACATTATTAATTCCATCTCTCTCATCACCGCATTCGCCGGTGGTATGGTGGCGCTGTTTGCTCCCTGTTGCATTACATTCCTTCTCCCCAGCTACCTGGCAAATATTTTCCGCCATAAGGCAAGTGTGATTGCCATGACGTTCCTGTTTGCGCTGGGGATTGCAACGGTTCTGATTCCAACGGCTCTGGGTGTCCGGGCGGTAGCTGATATTTTTCAACGATATCACACGCAAACGTATGTCATCGGCGGAATATTTATGATACTCCTGGGACTTATGCAGATAACCGGCAAGAAAATCACGCTGCCGATGATTAATCTCACTATCGATTTAAACGCACATAAAAGTCCGTGGGCCGTCTATGTCCTGGGAGTAATTTCGGGCATTACATCTTCCTGCTGTACGCCGGTCTTGGTTGGCATTCTTACGTTAAGCTTTCTCTCCCCGTCGTTCTTTTGGGCGGCAATGACGGGAGTTGCCTATGTTGCCGGAATGGTGGTGCCCCTGGTTATCCTTGCGCTCCTTCTTGAAAAAATCCATTGGGACAAACTACCGCTCATTCGCACCAAAACCGTAAACGTTGCCGGTAAACAGGTGCTTGTATCTGATATGATTGCTGGTATTCTTTTCTTCCTCGTCGGCATGGTCTTTATCGCGCTTGCCGCAACTGATACCATCGTCATGGGGAAGATGATTCCGATAGAGGCAACACTTGGCCAATCGGTTATGGATACGGTACGAAAACTGCGTACTATGCCGGGGGCAGAGCCTGCGGCGGCGGTTGCCGTTGGTGGAATTATTTTCTGGCTTGCGCATCGTTTTTTTAAAGAAAGGAAAAAATTATGAAAAATCCAAAGGTGAATCCGAAACAAGTGAAATTGGTTGTGTTCGTCATCGGCCTCGTGTTCCTTGGGTTTCTCATTGGGGATAAAAAGGACAGCATCAAAAAACTTATACAGTCGCCGCAATCTTTTTTTCAACAATCGGAAAATATCCCCGCGAGCAATCTGGCAAAAATGCTGGCAAATAAAAACTTTACGTTTATCAATGTCCATACTCCGTATGAGGGAGAAATAGAAAAAACCGATAGCTTTATCCCCTATGACCAGATCGTGGCCAGCGAAAAAAATTTACCCAAAGACAAAAATGCGCCAATAGTCCTGTACTGCAAATCCGGCAAAATGAGCACCGAAGCGCTGGTTACGATGAAAAAACTTGGGTTTACCAATGTTTTTCATCTCGTTGGTGGCATGGATGCGTGGACGGCATCGGGTAAAAAATTGGCTGACCTTTCGCAACTGGCAGAAGAAGTACTGCCCAAGGCGGGATTTGAACTGCCGATTGCATGGGGAGATATCGGGCCGCAGCTGGTGAAACTCGGTGTCATTGATCTGGATAAATTTAATAAAACAGTTGGTCCGACCGATGAACAAAAGGAAATTTTAACGAAAGGATCCAATGCCAATATCCGGATCGATACAAACAACAGCCAGTTTGTCGTCGACGTCCTCTGGGCGCTGGGGCTGGCGCAAAAAAGCATCGTCTATGACGAGGGGCCAATGGGTAAGGAATTTAAAAAAGACGTCGGCAACTTTGCCTCCACCGGCGGCTGGAGCTTGGCCCGCGGGGAGGCTGTCAAGTACCTGAATCAATTTGACCTCGTCAAGCTTACTGATGAACAGCAAAAAAAAGTCGGTGAGATTGCCCAAAATGTCTACCGCCCCTGCTGCGGCAACTCCACGTGGTTTCCGGACTGCAACCACGGCATGGCCGCGCTGGCAGCAATCGAGCTCATGGTGGCAGCAAAACTCGATGATGAAGCCATCTATAAAAACGTTTTGAAGCTCAATAGTTTCTGGTTTCCGGATTCGTACTTGGCAGTTGCGGCTTACTTTGCCCGGCAGGGAACTCCATGGGACAAAGTGGACGCCAAAACAGTTTTAGGAAAAACCTACTCCAGCGGGCAGGGAGCCGCACTCATCCAGCAAAAAGTGGGCGAAATTCCGGGAAGACCCACGAAAGGAGGCGGTTGTGGCGCGTAAACACCTACTGCTTTGTGCAATTCCTCTTATTGGAGGAGCTTTGTATCTAGTTAATGGAGGAAACGTCAATACCCTTGCAACCATTGGCTTGGTAGCCGCCTGCCCGTTCATGCATATTTTTATGATGAAACATGGTGATCATCCTAAAAAGAAAGGTGGTGAACATCATCATGAAACATGATGTATCTGCAACCGCAAACGCGGCTGCGACGGTGATAGGGCTCATTTATCTCGTCTGCCGCGTGGCGGTTTGGCTCGCACCGGACCTGTCGATGACGATAACCCAATCCTGGTTTCACAACATCGACATCACGCAACTGCCAACGCCAACATCAAACACCGGAACGTTCGTCTTGGGACTGGCAACAGCAACCGCCGGAGCCTGGTTCGTTGGCTACGCATTTGCCTTGACCTACAACTGGTTTTTGAAGAAAAAATAAATTCTAGCCACAAAAGGAAGTGCCTTGTGAGGCTAATGGACTGCAATGTTGCTATCGTTGCTATCCTGTACTTTTGGCAATATGGTTGCGCTTGGCGCTGAACCTCCGGTAGGTGCGCTGTTTTGCGCAACAAAAGTGTAATAACCGTCCGCATCGCTATCCACTGCCCAAAGATTTGTCTGTTTCAGTTGTGTACCCGCGGTACTGTTGATTGCAATGGAACCTCCCGTAGGAATCGTTATCTTGCCTCCCGATGGCCATGCAATAGTTTGACCGGCATTTACGGTAAGGGTGACCCCCGAAGAAAGAACCAGGTCGCCGAGACCCGAGATACCATTCACCGTTCCTTTGAAAGCACAACTTGCTGTTATCGTAAATGTTCCGGTTGACGTTTGCACACACGCAGTACTGTCAATGTATGTATAAAACGGCCCTGCCTGAGTTGACGTGGCGCTATTGGAATCTGTGGCGCGCACATACCACGTAATCCCGCTTGCGCGATTGCCGACACTCACACATCCTTGGGTCCCGCTTGCAACAGAAC
>JAGVFE010000096.1 GCA_020057765.1 Candidatus Woesebacteria bacterium
GTTCTGGTTTCGGCTACCTATCTTTCGTACCGACACACCAAATCCCGTACACCGCAGATTGTGTTGCCCGGTGGTATCTCGTATCTTGGACCATCAACTACACCGGCACCCAAGGCTACGGCCACAGGAAAAATTCCAGTCCCCGATAGCGCCACCTGGGCCACCTGGAAAGGCCAAAGGTATTCATATTCATTTTCCTACCCATCGAGCCTTTCGCTCGGATTTTTCCCAAACGACCCGTTTGATGCCGTCACTATTTTTTGGAATAACACCAATCCGCAGGAAAACCTCCTCGTACGGGTAGAAAACCTTTCTGCCGATCCAAACAACAAACAATATGTGAACAAATCAAAGCGCATATATGTAGAAAATTGGTGGAAACAATATGCCTTCACCGGTGTCGTATCCGTTGAAGAGTTCACAACGAAGGAAGGTTTGAAGGCCTACCGCGCTGGTTTTAAAGATCAAACCGGCAACGTCCCCTATGAACAAGTCTTTTTAGAAGTTCCAAATAAACCAGAATTGGTCATCTGGATGAGCCAGAAGCTGCTTGAAAAATCCACTTTCGATCGCATTGTTGACAGCCTTTCGATATGATTCCCCGATGGTTTTGGATCGCTATATTTTTTGCTCTTCTTTTGCGTCTTATTCTGATTCCCAATCCAGGCTTTGAGGCGGATGTGTCGTTTTGGAAATCGTGGGGGCTGGCTGTCCTGGACATGGGAGTCGTCAAGGGAGTAACGGTCACCAACAGCAACTACCCTACCCCGTTTAACTACGTCCTGGGCTTTATGGTGTGGATCTATCGGTTGTTTGCCGATCCGCACAATTTCAATCAATTCTGGAGTAATACCAATGTGTTGTTTCTGACCATCAGTAAAGCATTCCCGATCTTGGCTGACTTTGGGATAGCCGGCATCATCCTCTGGATCGGCCGCATTGGTTTGTTTGTCATTCCGGGCTTGACCCGGAATCCATCGACCCCAAACACTGGATCCCGGCTCGGAGGCCGGGATGACAAGAGGCAATGGTACTTTCTGTTGGCATCACTCTATCTATTAAATCCAATAAGTCTCATTGATGGCGCCCTTTGGGGTCAGGTCGATAGTTTAGGCCTATTTATTTTCTTACTAGCGTTCGTTGCCGTGTTAAAAAAGCACCCCTTGCTCGCCGGTATTATTTTTATGGCTGCCATGATGACGAAACTTCAAAACATGATCTACGGCCCCATCTTTTTTCTCTTCATCTGGCAGTATCTTGGCTATGAAGGCGTCATTCGCGCCGTTTCTGGTGCGGCGCTGGCGTTTTTCGGACTCAACATCGAGTTTTTGCTCACCCGCAATATGGGCCGCGTGATAACAAGCCTCACCCAAAACTATGACTATTTCCCCTGGATGAGCCTCAACGCATTTAACCTCTGGTGGATCGTGTCAGGAGCAAAAGGCATGCAAGTATCGGACAAACTCCTAGCTATCGGCCTGGCCAACGCAAAAACCGTTGGGTTGATTCTTTTTTCCAGCTCATACTTATTTGGGATGTTGCATATGATTCTTCGGGTCATTCCGGGCTTGACCCGGAATCCATCTTCAATGAAAAATGGATCCCGGCTCGGGGGCCGGGATGACGATGAAAGAGGCACCATTATCTTTGGGTTTCTCACAGCGCTGGTGATTGCCAACGCCGCATTTTTTCTCTTCCAAACCCAATCGCACGACCGCTATGCATTCCCGCTGAACGTTTTCTTGCTTCTTTGGGCACCATGTGCATTGACTTTTTATCAGCGGCCGCTATTAAAAAGTCAATCAAAATTTTTCTTCGTCCTCTATGGAATCTTTACTCTCTTTTATTTTTATAATCTTCATACCGCTCTAATTTTTAACTATCCGCACAACGGATTCCCCATTCTTTCAGCTCTTACACAGGCGCCGCTGACCATCATCACGTCTGTCGTTCTTTTGGGACTCTTTGTCGTCTTTGTCTCCTTTGTGGCAAAGCGGTCGCATTGGCTCGTATCAACAATCCCGCTCGCGGTAGTTATCGGCTTGCTCACCGCAAAAAATCTTCCTCTTCTGACAGAAACACCGGTGTTGCTGACGAAATTTACTCCCTACGTGAACGAACAGGAGTATGGCCGGCCGGTAAAAAATATGCCCGTCAACGCATACTTTGACATCAAGAAACAAGCATATCTTTCTGACCAGTATGCGTTTTACCGTACCGGCATCGGAACCCACGCGAGATCGTTTTTCAACTACGACATCGGCGGCCACTTTAAAAAGTTTTCAACCGACTATGGCATCGATACGGAAGCCGGAGAAAAAGGGTCCGTCGTTTTTGAAATTTACGGAGATGGGAAACTCCTGCATCGCTCACCCAAACAAGGCCGCTTCGACCTACCGGGGCATACCGACGTTGAAGTAGCCGGGGTAAAAATCCTGGGCCTGGTGGTCACCGACGCCGGCGACGGCAACACTGACGATCACGCCGACTGGCTCAACCCAAAACTTTTTCCTTTATGAAACATGTTAACAAAATAATTGCTCTGGCGATGCTCGTTTTTACCATCGGATTTAACTTGTGGTTATACCGGCTGGAGCCGACGGCTGAAATCGACCCCAATGACAATACATTCCAATACGCCCTCGTAGATAGGACAAACCAAATCTGGGACTATGCTACAAAGACGTGTCCAAAAAAATTGTCATATGTCGTATGTCATATGTCTTATTTGGTTGACCATTGGGTTCCCAATTGGGCCCAAGGATACAACCTCCCAATGTATTATTCTCACATTCCACAGATTTTGATCGTTGGGTCGTACCGAACAATCAGCGCAATTGCCAAATTTTCAAATTCTCTTTTCCAGTATTACCATCTCATCATTTATCTCCTTTTGAGCTTTTTTCCTCTTTCGGTCTTTCTTGCGTTGCGGGTGTTGCGACTTCCCTGGCTCGTCGCCGGCATTGGGGCCCTGTTGGCAAGCCATATCTCAACAGATGGATTATATGGATTAGACCCTCCGTCTTTTCTCTGGCGCGGCTATGGACTCTCAAGTCAACTCTTTGCCATGATTCCCCTGCCATTGGCAATTGCGTACAGTTGGCGCTTTTTTACGAATCAGAAATCATCATTCCTGCTTGCTGTCTTCTTTCTCATTGCCACCACTTCCGGCCATTTAGGTATCGGAGTCGTGGCCATACTCTCTCTTATTCCCCTCGCCCTTGCCGAACCGAACATTAAAAACATCAAAAAACTTCTTCTTTTGGCCGGCATGACAATCTTTTTTCTATCCTACTGGATTATTCCAGTCCTTCTTTTTGACAACTATCACAACATCTCCGTCTGGGATCCGCCATGGAAATTCAATAGCTTCGGGGCAAAAGAAATCATGATCCGATTGTTTAATGGGGATTTATTTGATTTTGGAAGATTTCCAGTGTTGACACTTCTAGTCATTGTAGGCGCGATAGCAAGCCTATCCAAATTCCCATTTGCCTTCCTCTTCCTCTTTTTCCTCCTCCTTTACTTCGGCCGTACGACCTGGGGCGGGCTCATCGATCTTATCCCAGGAATGAAGGAATTTCATTTGTCCCGTTTCATCGTGGGACTCCACGCGGCAGGATTTTTTCTAGCACCAATTGGGCTTTGGTGGATCATTCAGGCTATAAAAACCGGTACGTGGTTAAAATGGTTGATAACCGGAATACTTGTAGCGGTAGTCGTCATACTCATGTATCCCCAAACCATACGCTACAACGACCTTAATGACAAACTTATCCTCCAAGCCAACGCCAATTATGCAAAAATTAAGCCCGATGCAGATCTTCTCGTTTCTGAGCTAAAAGCCCGCGTGGAGAAAAATCCGGGGAGAGTCTTTGCCGGGCGTGGCGGCGATTGGGGAAAAAATTTCCGGGTTGCCGAAACCCCATATAATATATTTCTTTCCACCTACGGCATCCCGACGGTCCTCTGGCTCCCGCAAACCTGGTCGCCTAACTCGGACGTAGAACAATATTTTAGTGATGACAATCTCTCAACCTATTCCCTCTTCGGCATCAGATACGTCGTTGCCCCACCAACTGCCCCGCCACGTCCATTTTGGCATCTGGTGAAAAAAACAACCAACTGGAAGCTCTATGAAATTTCAACCACCACGTATTTCACGACGGGTGTCCGTCCGGCAGTAGTTGCTACGGACAAACGAAGCTATACCAATGTCGTCCGCCTCTGGATTCAATCGGACAAAACCCATCAACTTGGCCTCTACCCCGAGCTCACGTTTGCCAAAGACTATCCGAAGAAAACCGGGCTCCCGAACTTTAAAATGCTCGACGAGGTGACATACCAAGTACCCGATGGCTCAACCCACAACCTCTTCCGCGAGCCGCCGGTCTATCTTCCGCCGGGACAAACAAATAGTGCAGCCCTACAACCTTTTAACCAACCAACAATTCTTTCTCAATCAGTCGAAGGTGACATGATTTTCAAAGCAAAAATCCGCGTCCCGAAAGACTGCACTGAATGTGTTGTGATTTTGAAGCAATCCTCCCACCCTAACTGGCGCGTGACCATTGATGGAAAAAAAGTCAATCACTTCAACGTCTTCCCCGTCTTCGTGGCAACCCTCGTCCCGCCCGGAGAACACGACCTCGTCTTCTCCTACGAACCATCAAGACTGAAAATTATTCTCCTGATGATGTCTGCAATAAGCGTTATGTTGGCGCTACTATTTTTTGCTCGAAAAAATGGAGGTACGAACCTGTCTATGACATAATGCCCCCATGTTAATCCATGAAATAGATGTCACCTTTGAAGGAGGGCACGGTGGGGCGGGAAAAGTTTCATTTTTTCACAACCAAAAAGGACCGGATGGGGGCGACGGGGGCAAAGGAGCGGATCTCTCTATTCAAACCACGAGCGATCTGACGGCTTTAAACCAATTCTCCCACAAAAAATATATTAAGGCCCAGGATGGGCAGGCCGGCCAAAGCAATAAAAAATCCGGTCCAAAAGGCGCCGACACTACCCTCCTCTTGCCAATCGGAAGTGAGCTGACCGATAAAGAAACAGGAGAAACCATTGCATTAAACCAAGTAAACGAGACCATATTGCTGTGTAAAGGCGGCCTGGGTGGCCGCGGCAATGCGGCTCTGCGATCTTCCAGCAATACCACGCCCATGTATGCACAAAAAGGCCTCCGGGGGAAACTTCGGCAGTTTCACATAAATCTCCGCTTTTGGGCAGACATCGGCTTTATTGGTTTGCCAAACGTCGGCAAAAGCAGCTTGCTCAACGCGTTAACCAACGCCAAGGCCAAAGTAGCCAATTATCCGTTTACCACTCTCGAAGCCAACCTTGGAGTTATGGAAGGTAAAATTATCGCCGATATTCCCGGGCTCATAGAAGGAGCAGCTTCCGGTAAAGGCCTGGGGGTGAAGTTTCTCAAACACGTGGAGAAAGTAACTCTTCTGGTTCACTGTGTTAGTCTGGAATCAGAAAGTTTAGCGGA
>JAGVFE010000073.1 GCA_020057765.1 Candidatus Woesebacteria bacterium
AAGTGGTAGAAATTCTCTATAAAAACTATATAAAATCATGAAAGCTGTAATATTTGCAGGAGGCGTCGGAACAAGGCTTTGGCCGCTGTCGCGGAAAAAATCTCCCAAGCAGTTTGAAAAAATCATCGGCAATAAATCGACTCTTCAGTTAGCTGTCGAGCGACTGCAGCCTGATTTTGCGTGGGACGATATTTATATTTCCACCGACCGCGATTATGTGCCCATTGTCCAATCACAGCTTGCCAAGTTATCCCCCGATCACGTCATCGGCGAGCCGGTGGTACGCGATGTGGGTCCGGCTGTAGGCCTTGCTACCGCACTTTTATACCACCAGACACCGGATGAGCCGTTTGCAATTCTTTGGAGCGATCACCTCGTCAAGCGGGATGATTTATTCAGAAAAATCCTCACGACAGCCGGCAAGGTATTGGCCAAGCAACCCAACTCCGTTGTTTTTGTCGGTCAAAAGCCTCGTTTTGCCAGCGTCAACCTTGGCTGGATTGATTATGGTAAGCCGCTATTGGAAGAAAACGGTCTGGCGTTCCATGCACTGGTGGATTTTCAATATCGACCCGATGAAGAAACTGCCAAAAAATATTTTACCAGTGGCCACCATGCGTGGAATTTGGGATACTTCATCACCACTCCTGGGTATTTATGGAGTCAATATCGACGTTTTGCGCCAAACCTCTCTGCCGGACTAGAGCGAATCGCGGGTGCGTGGCATACGGCTAAGTATCAGGATACTCTCAATGAGGTCTATCCGACGCTTGAAAAAATATCATTTGACAACGCGATTTTGGAAAAACTTGACGTTGGAGACGGATTGGTGGTTTCGGAAAATATCGAGTGGAGTGACGTCGGAGCATGGGAAGCGCTCAAGGAAGCACTCCAGGGATCGAAAGATAAAAATGTGACGCAGGGAAAAGTTTTTTTGCAGGATACAAAGGATAGCTTGGTCTACAACTACACGGATCAGATGGTAGTAACCATTGACGCAGAGGAATTGCTTGTTATTAATACAGCAGACGTTGTCCTGGTGTGTAAAAAAACGTCGGTTCCTAAGATTAAAAAATTCGTCGAAAGCCTCAATGGGACCGAGCATGAACACTTGACCTAATATGTGGTACAGAACGATTAAACGCGTTATTGACATTGCAGGTTCTCTGGTCTTGTTTGTGGTATTTGCTCCCATAGCTTTGCTGTGTGCGATCGCCATAAAATTGGATACACCTGGTCCGGCTTTGGCAGATACACCAGAACGAGTTGGACAGGGCGGCAAACTGTTCAAGCTGTATAAATTCCGTTCGATGGTAATCAATGCGCATAGCAAACTTCGAAAAGATCCGGAATTGAAAAAGCTCTACCTGCAGTACAAAAGGAATAGTTATAAATTGAAAGAAGATCCTCGAGTTACCAGAGTAGGGCGGTTTATTCGAAAGCATTCCATTGATGAAATTCCTCAGCTTATTAACGTTTTAAGAGGAGATATGGCACTTGTAGGTCCGCGGCCGTATTACCCGGATGAGCTAGTCGAACAGCAAAGGAAATATCCTCATACCAAAGAACTCGTGGGCATCGTGCTTTCCTCCAAGCCCGGGATTACGGGGTACTGGCAGGTATCAGGCAGGAGTGAAGTAAATTTTGACAAAAGGATTAAAATGGATGCCGATTATGTCAAAAAGCGATCGGTGGTATTTGATCTTCTCATTTTGCTCAAAAGTCCGTGGGCTATGATTTCTGGTAAAGGTGCTGTATGATATTCCTATGCCCGAAGAATTAAAAAAAATCGAACTTGATACTTCGTTTCCTCCGCCGGCGACTGCTTCAAAGCGACGATTTCCTTGGAAACTTATTTTGATTCCAGTTGTTGTTGTGGTCGTTATCGTCGCCATCATTGGCGTCATGCTCTTGCCGCTGGGTGGAGTGATGGCAAAAGCAAAAGACGTTGCCGAAAGCGGAAAAAAAGCAGCAGTTGCCATAAAAAATCAGGATTTGGTAGGTGCCAAAAGCGGACTTGCCGAGACGCGAGGCAAACTGAAAATACTTTCCGATGAATTTGCCAAGGTAAAGCCGCTCAAGATGGTTCCGATACTCGGATCGTATTTATCTGACGGCGAGCACGGCATCAACGCTGGTTTTGCCGGGCTTGATGCGGCAGATAAAGCAATTGAAGCACTTGAGCCCAATGCAGACCTTTTGGGATTCAAAGGAAAAAGCTCGTTTGTGCAAGGCTCGGCAGATGATCGGATACAAACGGCAGTCAAAACCATGACCGCTCTGTTGCCCAAGGTTAACGAAATTGCAGTTTCGGTGGATAAACTACGCACAGAAATTGATGCCATTGATCCGAGCCGGTATCCGGAAAAAATCGGCACAACACGCATACGACAACAGCTTGTTGCCAGCAAAGAAGTCATTGAAAATGCCGCCAATCTGTTTGTAAATGCCCAGCCCTTGCTCTTGAGCCTACCGAAATTATTGGGAGAACCAAATGATCGGCGTTATCTCGTTATTTTTCAAAATGACAAAGAGCTTCGAGCCACCGGAGGCTTCATGACGGCATATGCGCAGTTTCGCATGGAGCGCGGCAAGGCCATTTTGGAAAAAGCCGATGATATCTATGCGCTCGATAATGCGCTCAAAAAAAAGTTTCCGGCACCCCGGGAAATACTCACGTTTCACAAAGGGGTATATAACCTCAACATCCGCGACAGCAATTTAAGTCCGGATTTTAAAAATTCCATGCAAATGTTTGAAACGATTTACGATGCTGTAGGCGGAAAAGAGAAAATTGACGGCATCATCGCCGTGGACAC
>JAGVFE010000075.1 GCA_020057765.1 Candidatus Woesebacteria bacterium
ACATGTTGCTGGAGCGCTTCCTGTGGAGTCGGTGCACGCATCCGCAACGGAAAGATGGAGGGTTTCAAGGCAGCCTTTGGAAGATGACTTTGAAGCATAAGAAATGTGCCAAGATTTGGCAAAGAGACTGCCGACGATGTACCGCATAGGATATTCCTGGATTGGAAATCTTGTTTTAGAAGAAAGGTTGTAATCCCCGCAAAGAATGTAGTATCGCACTGTTCCGGTCATCAAAAAAATGTCGGCGATTCATCACGCACTTGATCATCAAGAGTGGTAGAATGAAGGCATGATCATTTTGTTACGGCAGCATGCAACACCCGATGAGATAGCGAAAGTTTCCCAGGATTTGGATGGCTATATAAAAGTCGCTGTTGATGTCCGGCAAAAGATTCTTGCCGCAGGAGGCAAGCGCCATGTTGACATAGAACAAGTGCTTCTGCAAAGCGGCAGCAGGCAGGAAGATCTATGGGGTGGAGGGATTGATTGGGAAACCAAGGGGTTGGATTATGATTCAATGATCAACATCCGACCGTCGCAAGGAAATACCAGCCGTGAGGTAATCTCATCAGACATTCGGAAACAGATGGAAGAACTTATCCGTTTATATTTCTTATGACACCCCGGGATATTGTTCTCAACATTGCGGTAAACATGGGAAGGCTTGGCAGATTTGCTCAAGAACAAAGGCCCGAACGCATCCGCCAATTCATTGAAGATACAGATGAATATTTGCGTTTACTTGCTGATGCGCCTATCAAGGTGCGTTTCCAAAAAACGTACGATACGTTTCTCGAGACATTTTCTCGTCTCAAGACAACACTTCCTTTCAATGAATCGTGGGCGGAAGAAGCCTACACGTGGGCTAACGTTCTGACGCATCGGGCGAAACTTGCATAAATAAAAAGCATTCGTGCTGTTGCTAAGGCCTCGCCTTTTCAGGCTGGGGAGAGTTTTACCCCCGGACCCATGGTTGAGGAGAGAGTTGCTTTGAGGATTTTGGACTTGCCGATGGCGGAAAGGTAGGCTTCGATGTTTTCCTTTAATTCAATTTCGGGCTGCGATACTTTGCCAACGACGAGGTGGAGGAGCGGCTGGTCCGGATCGGTTTTGAAATTTATTTCACCGGCAGTGAGTTCTTTTGCGCGTTTTTCGGGATTGTCTGTGACAGTACCGGCTTTGGGGTTGGGCATGAGGCCCTTGGGGCCGAGAATTTTTGCAAATTTCGCTAATTTGGGCATCATGGATGGCGGAGCAACCAAGACGTCAAAATCAATCGTGCCTTTTTCGATTTTCCCCAATAGCTCATCATCGGCAATGGCTACCCGCACGGTCTTGCCCGTGGAGTGCGGCAGTCTTGCCGCGCCGCGCAATACCTTGGTTTCGCCCAATGATTCGATATTGCAATTGACGTGGAGCTCAACAGTGCCGTCAAATTTGGTCAAGGACGTTTTTTTGACCAGATCAATGGCATCTCCCAGCGCATAGAATTTGTTCCGGTCAACGAGTTTGGCTTTTTGCCGATACCGTTTGGATTTCGGCTTGACCTCTTTCTTTTTCTTCTGTTTTGCCGGCTGCTGATTGCTGACAGCTGATGGCTCTCCTCCCTCTACTTCTTCAATGAGTTTTTTGATTTCAGGTTTTAGTTCGACTCCTTCCATGACCACGGTCCGCTCTCCGCCGCGCATGCCGACTCCTTCCACCTTTTCTTTTTTGGATTTTTTAGTCTGGCGCCGCGCATCAGCCCTTTGCTTTTGCTTGGCTTCTTGTTCGTTTCCTAATGCGGCTACTCGAATTTTACCCATAATTTTACAAATCCTAAATCCTAATATCTAACATCCTAAACAATATCAAAATCAAAATGATCCAAACGTTTTGAATTTGGAAATTAGGTCATTTGAATTTGTTTAGAATTTAGGATTTAGTGCTTAGGATTTATTCAACGGTTATCCCCATGCTCCTGGCAGTGCCGGCAACCACCTTGGCTGCTGCTTGGACATTGTCGGTGTTTAAATCTGCGAGTTTTTCTTGCGCTATCGACTCAACCTGGGCTTTGGTCAGCTTTCCAGCCGACTCGCGCCCGGCCTTGCCGCTTCCTTTCGTCAGTGCAAGCACCCTCTTTATTATTGCTGCCACGGGCGGCAATTTGGTGATAAAAGAAAACGTACGGTCTTCGTAAACGGTTATTACCGCGGGGATAATCTGGCCTTTGAGTTTGGCGGTTTTTTCGTTGTAGGCCTTCACAAACTCCATGATCGGCAGTCCGTGTTGCCCCAGCGCCGGACCGACCGGAGGAGCCGGTGTGGCCTCTCCGGCGGGCAGATTGAGCTTGATGATGGTTTTAACTTTTTTGACTGCCATAGATACAGTGATAAGTGAAAAGTGACAAGCAAGAGAAAAGGGGAGGTTTGAGCGAAGAAGAACAGAAGTATCTGTTGCACTTTTCGAAACCTGCCCGGTCTCTCCCTCGTCCTTCGGCAAGCTCAGGACGAAGTATCAGAAGTATAGCAGAGGGAAAACCATCCCGCAACCGGTGAACGCACAAGGCTAGGATCAATCCTATATTTCAATTATTGGATGTACGACAGACAATCCACCCGGCCGGAATTCGTGTCGGACCGTTCGTTCTAAAAGATCAAGCATTTCTAATTCAGCACATTGGGCATACCGACGGGAAAAACTGTGATTTGCGTGGATTAGACTCGGAGTATTTATGATTTCTACCCGGAGTATGTGAATCATCTCGCGAGGGATATGTACGCGAATGATATGTGTAGCGTTTGGAATATACACGATGGGAGATAGTGTCTGTATGAGACCTACATTCGTAACTGCAATGGTCATAGCAAGTCTGTCCGATTCATGTTGTCGCGAATGACCGTAATGGAAGAACGTCGTATCATAGGTCGTGGGTCGATCGATATTATTTAAAAAAATACTCCAACCAGTTGTCCAAAAGCCCCCTTTTCCTTCTGGCGTGAGCGGTTTGATCCCTTCGTTGAATATGGCGGATACATCAGCCCCCCTTTTAATTCCGTGGAAAAGAAATTTTTCAACTGCAGTTTGATGAATCAATTCTTGTATCCGACTGGTCGTGATTGATGAACCCAGAGCGTCAACGATATGCCGGAGTGCGTGTGGCGGTATGTCTTCTTCGTGAAGTGAGTGCCCCATGGTTATGATGTGATATCCCCGACTTTCGGGACGACGTTATCTGTCAACTGATTTCGCACAGACGATTCAGTTATGTTGCGTCGGTACAGGCAATGTCATGCAATTCACGCGCGAGAAACGCAATTTCATTGTGAACGGCGGCCTTTGAGTCACTCCCGTGGACGAGGTTGTTGTAGGTTCCGGATCCTTGAGCCGGCCGATATCCTTGCGCCAATTGCCCATTGCTTGTCCGCGATGGTCATAGAGGAGAAAAAATGTGACAGGGCCGGATGTCATCACATCGACAAATTCCTCCTATCGGTTGGCAAAACGGTCGGAGAAGCGTGTTGCCGGTACCGCCACCTGGCGGTTTTTCGCACTTTCAGGGCCGTTTGAATAGAACCGGTCGATCGATGTTTTTGTCATCGGGAAAGAAATAGTGAGGATGGGCATCATAGGGAGTGCGCGGCCGATGATGATCTGCATGGCGGCAAGATCCGAAACAACCGCTCTGTCAGACGTATTGAATTTATTATATTCCGCATGTGGCCGGACCATACCCACGGTCAGATGTCCGCTCTCAACATAGCCAGCAATGGTGTCGGTATTGAGAAATTCACCAATGAGCATGAGCGTAGCGGCATCTGGGGGAGAGAGTATGCTGCACAAATGCTTCCTTGCCGGGATGTCCAACGAACGTGCTTCGTTATAAATGCGCGTCATGGAATCCCGGGAACATATCTCCGGACGACGGGGAATGAGGCGCAGTTCAGAGGGGATGAATCTCCGTTCTATCTGCCATGTGAGGCGGCTGATTGCATCATGAAAATCTATTTCGGGTATCATGCATGATCGTTTTGGCAGAAGAGTCAGCGTAGTATAGCCTATCGGGATGGGATAATCTAGCGACGTATTGTCAAGTGTAGCGGTTTACCCGTTTATAATTTGCTCACCTGTAAGAAATCCAATTCAACAGGCGTTTCGCGTCCGAAAATGGAAACCAACACTTTGACCTTGCCTTTGGTTTCATCGATGGAGTCAATCGTTCCCAGAAAGTCTGCAAACGGGCCATCAATGATTTTGACGGCTTCACCAACACTGTAGCTGGCTTTGTAGGTAGGCGCTTCCAACGACATAAACTTGAGAATGGTATCGACTTCTTTTTGGGAAATCGGCGTGGGTTTGTTGCCGGCTCCGACGAATGCGGTGACTCCCTGGGTCGTTCTCACGGCCAACCACGATTCGTCGCCTAAAATCATGTTGACCAATATGTAACCCGGAAAAATCTTTTCTTTGATCTCTTCTTTTTTACCGCGTTTCACTTGTACGGTATTCCGCGTGGGAACGACGATTTCAAAGATTTTGTCTGCCAATTTCATCGTCTCGATCCGTTGTTTGAGGTTGGCGGCGACTTTATTTTCGTGTCCCGAGTAGGTGTGAACCACATACCAGCGAGCGTTGGAAGGAACGACAGGAACTGTTGGAACTGTTGGTTGAGTGTCCATGGTTTTATCGCTTAAACAAGAAACTCGTTATTCTGACAAACAAAATATCCAACCCTCCGATAAATGCTCCGACGAGTACCGAGATGGCAAACACCACCGCCGTGTAGCGGATGGTTTCGGCTCGTG
>JAGVFE010000081.1 GCA_020057765.1 Candidatus Woesebacteria bacterium
ATGAAGCCGCTTCCACCAATCCCAGCCGGTTTTGCTATGAAGAGCGGCAACAAGCGTAACCGCCGAAGCGTTATAAAACTCAACAGGCGTCGTAATGCCGGCACGCCGAAGTCTGCCGGCATTGCCTTCCTTGATGCCACACAAATCTTCAAGATTCATGGTTTGAAAGACTGCTTCGACATTCTCTTTGGTGATGACATCCAGCCCGTCTGGTTTATGAAATCCCGAAGCCACCTTAGCCAAATACCGATTCGGCGCAATGCCGATGGACACCGTCAGCCACTCACCGATTTCTTCTTTCATCCGTTGCTTGATTTCTAACCCAATGGCGCGCATTGTCATTCGATCCAAAGCCGGCGTATTTGCCAGATCCATGACCACTTCATCAATCGACTCAACGGACAGGTTCGGCGTATACGAGGATAGCAGCACAACCAGCTTCCGGTTGATATACCGATATTTTTCCGGATCTGACGGCAAAACAATCAATTGATGACACAATAGTTTTCCTTCCCTCACCCGCATGCCGGTTGCCACCCCGAACCGTTTGGCTTCGTAGGACGCAGTCAAAATACACCCTGCTCCGGTTGTGTAAGCCGCAACTGCAACCGGTTTGCCGCGGAGCAGCGGATTTGCCTGTTGTTCGACCGTCGCAAAACAGGAATTGAGATCAATATGCATGATGGTGGGAGGAGAGGGATTGAATTTCATACATCTATTTCCAGCAATTTCCACCTCAGTGTTTCAGAATCAAGTGAAAGTTTGAAAAATGTCGTCCCGTCGGTGACGGAAAAAATGTGCTGCAAAGCCCTTCCGTCTCTGGTGGTATGATGCAACCCCATCTTGGTTATTGCATACCGTTTCCCGCGCCAATAGAGCGACGTCGGCATGACGGAGCGCTTGATGTGGTTAAACAAAAGATTTACCGAAACCGACTCATCAATTATTTCTCCCATAAGGCTACATATATAAAATAAACCCGAATACTGTATCTGTCAATATGCTGTGATAGAATGGTTGCATGAAAGTCAAAACGGGCTATCTTGAGGTCATTGCCGGACCCATGTTTAGCGGCAAAACAGAGGAGCTTATTCGACGGTTAAAACGGGCTGCAATTGGAAAAAAGAAAGTCCAGGTCTTTAAGCATAAAATTGACAGCCGGTACGGATCAGAAAAAAAGTTGTTTTCCCACAACGGCATGAGCTTTGATTCTGAAATCATTGAAAAATCCAGTGAAATTCTCAACTGTCTCGACAAAAAAACTGAAATTGTGGGTGTCGATGAAGCCCAATGGTTTGGAGACGAGTTACTTCCGGTTGTCCAAGCGCTTCTCAAAAAACACAAAAAGGTGATTGTCTCGGGTCTGGCCATGACTTTTGATAGACAACCATTTGCGCCTCTTCCGACGCTTATGGCTATGGCAGATGGCGTCACCAAGCTTTCGGCAATCTGTACCATCTGCGGGGACGACGCAGTGTTTCACAAGCGGATTACAAAAGGAAAAACCGTGGACTCAACTGTGGCCGACCCATCGTTGGTAGGCAAATTCGACGCCTACGAAGCCAGATGTAGAAGATGTTGGAAAAAATAAGCACAAAAAAGCCTCGCGTGAAGCAAGGCTTTTTTGTTTTACTTTGTCTACGTTATTCAGCAAGTTTTACATTTTTTGCACTCAGGCCTTTTTCACCTTCGACTACTTCAAATGTAACAACTGCTCCAACCTGTAGCGCATCAAATGTAACACCGACCAAATCTTTCGAATGAAAGAAAAGATCTTTCGTTTCTCCATCTCGAGCTATAAAACCAAATCCTCTATCTGTTTTTGTTTTAACTGTGCCTTTCATAGTTTCTTTAATAGATCTATTGAGTAAATCTACCGTACCTCCTTTCGATAGAGATTGTAACAGGTTTCCGCTTATTAGGGAATGGGCATTTCAAACAGGCAATAATTGTTTTATCCTTGGTATCTGATAAAATACTCATGAGCCCCGTTCGTCTAGCGGCCTAGGACAGTGGGTTTTCAGCCCATTAATCGTCGGTTCGAATCCGACACGGGGCACAGACAAATTGATCCACAGATTTTTTGACGGTTATCAAAAGAATTTCTACAAGCTTTCATCCGGTTAAATGAAAGGAAAAATTATGGATTTTGATTATACTGTTACGACCCAGAAATCGTTTGATGAAGCAGTAAAAACAGTCGAACTGGAGACGAAAAATGCAGGATTCCGCGTGCTTTATGTCCATGACATCACGCAAACGCTTGCAGAAAAAGGTTTTCAGATTGAGCCGTTTAAGATTATTGAGATTTGCAACGCAAAAAGCGCCTATACGGTACTCAAGGCTGATATCAAAATCGGTCTTTGTTTGCCATGTAAAATCAATGTCTACCAAAAAGATGGAAAAACGTACATCTCCGGCATGAAACCGGTTATCCTATCCCAATTTTTCCCAAACGCCGACCTTGGGAATTTGCCCGGGGAAATTGATCTCATTATCAGAGGGATCATTAACAAGAGTACCTAAATCGTAAGCATCCTGAGCAAGTGATTGACTTGGCACAAATCGTTGTTTTTCCACCATATCGATACCTGCAATAGTACCGCGTTCCCCTCTTCTTTGCTATAATCGAAGCAGATACACCAACGGGTCGGTAGCTCAACGGTAGAGCAGTAGCCTTTTAAGCTATTGGTTCTGGGTCCGAATCCCAGCCGACTCACCATTTTGGAAATAGAAGCAGAATTGGGGGCAACGCTGGCTGCGCCCCCCTCCGCAGACAGCGCTGCAAAGGGATATTTTAAGTCCGGCTGGAGTTGCCGGTTAAATAAAGAATAGTTCGAGCCGACAGTTTTTGCCATGATTGCTAAATCATGGCACTCATTTTTTGCGCGCGCGATTTTTTGCGCCCGCAAGGCGCTAATTACGAATTCTCTCATAGGTTCGAGCCAAGAAGAACCACTTTTTGAAATTCTGGCAATTTGCTCAGTAAGTTTTAGTTTTTCGTCAAACAATTCGTTTTTCTTTTCCTTGTAAACTTCCGGTTCCACCACTTGATCTAAATAGCCGTCTAATAAGCGATTTAATTTTGTTTCAATTTCTTTTTGGTTCTCGCCAAGCCTTTTTAATTCTGTTTCTGAATCAGCTTGATCTTTTATCTCGTCCTCGGCTATCCACTTTTCAAAATATGGTTCCCAATCCTGGTGCAAGCCGCAATCATCCACAACTTTTTTTAGTTGTTGCTCTATGTCTGATTCAGGAGCATATTTTTGGGTACAAGACTTTAATTTTTTAGTACAACGATAATAGATAAAAGTTTGGGAGGTTCCGTTTTTATATTTTTTAATATGTTGCTCTGCTGTGATTGCGGCGCCGCACTCTCCACAAGTGGCTAAACCGGAAAAAGCAAAATCGTGGCCATGTTGGCGGGGACGCAAGATTTTTTCCACTTGCTTTTGGACTTCGTTAAAAAGTTGTTTGGGGATGAAGCATTTGTGAGAGCCTTCGTAATATTCGTTAGCATACTTTAAAATTCCTACATAAAATTTGTTTGACAACATCTTTTTAATCTGATCAACTTTAATAGGTTTCCCACAACTTTCCCGCTTCATCCCAAACTTGAACATAAAGTTTGAAATTTCCGTAAAGGATTTATTGCCTTCGGCAAAAAGCTGAAAAGCTTTTTTAACAACCTTGGATAATTCGGGGTCAACATCAACGGCTCTGGTTTTGGGATTATTGATATATCCGTAAGGCGCTTTTGAAGGCCATTCGCCGCGGCGGAGTTTTTGTCGATTGCCCCGCTTTACATTTTCCGATAAGTTATCTACATAATATTTTGACTGGCCGAAGGCAATTGATAACATAAATTTTCCCTGCGGGGTGTTTTCAAACCA
>JAGVFE010000037.1 GCA_020057765.1 Candidatus Woesebacteria bacterium
AAACTGGGTATTTTCACAGCGCTTGTTAATGCTTCAAGGGCACGCGCCATTGCCGAAGGGGTGCGAATGATATACGGCACCCCGAATAATCAATCCTTGCCAGTATATGAAAAACATTGTCAGTTCTTTCGGAAGAAGGAACTGGACTTGTTTCTATGGGTGCTGCCCTTAAGGGTGTCAACTGTGTTTGAACAGAAACTGGCCCGTTTCAAACCCCTATTATCATGGAAGATTTTCGAAAACGCGCTTTCTCTTGTACTCCGCGCCGGGGCTGCAAGCGTTCCGGGAAAGGGGGAAGTAGCTGTTCTTGAATTCGACAAAAGCTTTGACAGATTGAATACCCGCCTGAAGCAGCGTTACACTTTCATGCTATCGCGGGGCGCCGATGACCTCGCGTTCAGGCTTGCGGAAAACCCGAAGCAAGGCCGCTACGGCATTATTGTCAAGCGAAAACCCGACCATGAGCTTTCCGCCGTTCTCATATCTAAGGATCGCTTCCAGAAGAACAGGCGGGTTTTCTTTGTCGCCGATCTTTTCGGTACCAGCTTACGAGCCATGACGCAAGTTTGGAACCGTGCGATCCTATTGGGAATTCGGCAAGGATATGATCTCCTGGCGATTTGGGCGCCGCGGCAGTTTTCCACGTTCTTGCAGATGGTTCCTGCGGTGGCTGTCCCCGTAGCCAGAAAAGAGGTTATTTTTTATGATTCTGATTTGGGACGACAGGCTTTGATCGACACTGGCCGTTGGCGTTTTTCCATTTTGGATTCTGACAATATTTGAACATACCCTCTAAGGGACTCGAACCAAGGTGTACATTAAACTCTTTACATTGGCATATCATGATGTTGTCAGCGCAGAAGATCCAGACAATAGTGGTTTTGCGGTAACTGGGGCGGCGGTTTACAAGCTGTCTCCGCTTCGATTCCGAGAACACCTTCATGCTGTAAAGAATAGGGTTGAAAAGCCGCCAGCGATCATCGATACGATTTCACTTGACGAAGCTTCGGACGCCTTTTGGTTGCTGACTTTTGATGACGGGGGGGTAGGGGCATATTTGCACACCGCCGATATACTGGAGCAGTTCGGCTGGCGGGGCCACTTTTTTGTTACGACCGACTTTATCGATCAACCTGGTTTTTTAAATAAATGGCAAATTATGCAGCTCAGAAAGCGCGGTCATGTCATCGGCTCACATTCCTGCTCCCATCCCGAACGGATGACCGCTCTTGATGGTGATCTGCTATTTGATGAATGGCGAAACAGCATCAATGTCTTGTCCGAAATGCTCGATGAACACGTTACCACAGCCTCTTTACCCGGAGGTTATTATTCCAGGCAAGTGGCCCAAGCGGCGGCGAGAGCGGGAATAACGGTGTTGTTTACATCAGAGCCCGTTAGCACCCCCTGCCACGTCGACGGATGCACGGTAATCGGCCGCTATGCGGTGAACCGATATACACAGCCGTCAACTGCTGCAGGTTTGGCCATGGGCCTGCCGGCGCTTTGCCGTCGGCAGTGGCTGTGGTGGAATCTAAAAAAAATTCCCAAAAAGCTGGGGGATGCGCGTTATGCTCAATTATGTAAGATCCTGAGAAGGGGTTAGCGCAGATTAAGACATACAGCCCACGTCAGAAACGATTCCATCCGGTGGAATATTTGTTTCCGTGAAACCGATTCTTTTAATGAATGACAATACCATGACAATAGTAAAGACTGTTACATCGATTATGCCCGTGCGGAATGAAGCGCCTTACATTGGAAAATGCCTGTATTCCATTATTTCCAACGACTATCCGAAGGACAACTTCACGCTCCTTGTGATCGATGGCCGAAGCACGGACCAGACACGCGAAATCGTTCGGGAATATACCCAAAAATATCCGTATATCCACTTGCTGGACAATCCGAAAATCATCCAGACCTACGGATCGAATATCGGGCTCAGAGCGGCGAAAAGCGACTTTATCATCCGGATGGACGCCCATGTGCTATATCCGCGGGATTTTGTCTCCAAGCTGATATCCTGGATTCAAAAGAGTGGCGCCGATTGTGTCGGGGGAATCTTAATTACGAAACCGGGAAGAAACACGGTCATTGCAAAAGTTAACACCATGGTCCTTTCGCATCCTTTCGGTATAGGTAATTCATATTTCAGAACCGGTTTGAAGGCGCCTAAATACGTCGATACGGTACCATTCGGATGTTATCGGAAAGAAGTGTTTGAAAAAATAGGATTTTTCAACGAAAATCTCGATAGGACCGATGACATTGAATTCAATTTACGACTCATGCGATCTGGCGGGAAAATCCTCCTGGTACCGGAAATAATCAGCTATTATTTCGCCAGACCAACATTATGGACTCTTGCAAAACAGAGTTTTAGTAACGGTTTTTGGGTGCTCTACAGCCTTGCATTTGTGAAAATGCCCTTTTCGATAAGGCATCTTGTCCCCCTCTTTTTTGTGCTATCGCTCTTCGGAAGTCTCATGTTTGCCTTTGCATACCAGCCTTTTTTCTATCTCTTTGCCTTGATCGCTGGGTTCTATCTTGGAGTCGACACGTTTGTTTCACTCAAGCTTTCACTCAAGAAAGGATTGAAATATTTTCCTTTTCTTCTCGTCACATTTCCTGTGCTTCATCTTTCCTACGGAATCGGGTCGATATGGGGAATCATCAAGCCCTTGATATATTATTTAAAATGGAAAGCAAGGAAGTTAAGAAACAAATAAGGACCCACTCAGGCGGTATATGATGGCAGGGACGAGCATGGCACTGTCTCTCCATCTGACCGTAAAAATGGCTTTGGATATACCGATGCTCATAGAGGTAGAGGTACCAAGAGTTTTGGAAATTCCTCAACGACTTATTAAAAGAGCTTTTGACATCATTTTTTCCTTTCTCGGTACTTGTCTTGTTTGGCCGCTGATGCTCCTCATTGAGTCTGTAGGAAAACCCATGAATCAACAATTGGGCACTTCGTAACCTACTATTTTTATAATCAAATTTTACCCCTGATAAAAAAAGAGATTCCTGATCTTAAGTGGTATATTGTCGGGGCTGATCCTCCGGATAAAGTCAAATCATTGGCAAGGGATAAAAATATTGTAGTAACCGGTTATGTGGAAGATCTGCGAGATTGGTACACCAAAGCGAGTGTGGCTATTGCCCCTATGAGATTCGTTGCTGGTATCCAAAATAAGATACTGGAAGCCATGTCTATGTCCCTGCCGGTAGTAACTACATCCTATGGTAACGAAGGAATAAATGCCAAACAAGGGGAAGAAATCTTTATGGAAGATGAGCCTGCCCAATTTGCAAATAGAATAATCCAGCTTCTTAAAGACGAAAATCTGAGAAAAGACATGGGACATAAAGCAAGAAAGCTTGTTGAAGAAAGATATAGCTGGAATGTTGTGCTGGGCAGAGTTGAGGAGATAGAAATG
>JAGVFE010000010.1 GCA_020057765.1 Candidatus Woesebacteria bacterium
CTCATGGCATTCCTCCTTCGTTATCTGTTTGTGTTCCAAGAAACTGACAATTCTACACGTCTAAGTCACAATCCCATCTCACCTCCTTTCACTGCCGAACGTAAAGCTCACTGACGAGTGCCACTGAATAACGTCAAAGAGCATGAAACCGATTTGCAAATCTCATGTCACTGCTCAACCCAAAAAGCGACCTGTGGCACTCGTTCATGTGCAGCGTTTTGTTAGATGTTTATTAATTTTTCTTACGTCTTTAAATGCATATTTTCATCGAAATCAGAAAGGGAATGATACTTTATAGGTTTTGTTGTTTCTATCGTTAATAAACGTTGCTTGTATTCCTCAAGATACTGCTTTCTCTTTTCGTCACCTACTTGAAAAACAGCAAATGCGACGAAAGGTGGTATTGGTTGTATACCGCAAAAAAAGAGAACACCATGATTAACTGGATATAATACTTGGTTTATATCCCATCCATGCGGAGCATTCAGAGAATAAATATTTTCAGGCCCGCCTGTGGTAACAGACAGCATCGACTTTTTACTAGCAAGCAACCCCTTGTCATACATATTGCCGAAATCCCATGCGAAACCCGTAGCCAATACCCGGTCAAACCAACCTTTTAATACCGCTGGGACAGAGAACCACCATAATGGGTACTGAAATATTATAAAGTCAGCCCAGCGTAACTTTTCCTGTTCTTGCTTTGTATCCTCAATAAATAAATCATGGTCTACGGCGTTTTTTAACTCTAGTACATATTGCAGATAATCAGGGTTTGAAATCTTAACAAAATCATCTTTATCAGCAAGAGCTTTAAACTTCATTGCATAAAGGTCAGAAACCTTAACTTCATGCTTTTGCTCTTTTAGCGTCGAAACTGCTAAGTCTTTCATAGCGCCATTAAACGACTTTGGTTCATGATGAGCGTAAACGATTAATACTTTCATGCCCTATTCCTCCTTTTCTTGATTTAATTTTTTCATCTAACGCAGAATTGAGCGGCGGTTTTCCGTCCGCTCCAATGATTTGTTAGCCAAAAAATATTAATAAACATGAGGAAATCATTATGAAAACAAAAAAATTACGTTTTCGACCCCCCCTTGTAGCTGGTAGTAACGACAGTGACATGACCTTTTTTAAAGTATGCATTCAACTTCTTTTGAAGGGCGAAAATTTTGTGCTTATTAGACATATTTGTGCACTCAAGTTTAGTATTTTGTTTTTGAAGCTTCAAAATTTCCGACTCCAAGTCTCGAACATAGTTACGGACTATCGGATCAGAAGACTTGAGCGTAAGTTTGAGAGATTGGGAATCAGCCATACTATCTCCTAATCAAGAAGTTAAGTCATTCAACGGTTAAATAATTTGGGCTAACGGACCAAGCTCATCTGCCGGGGCCGCTGCAAGAGCTTGATGTCGCGCAAAACAGTAACGCGGCCCCGGTCAGGTGCAGCGCCTGGTTCGGCGGCGACCACGGCACGACCTGGTAATCGTCTGCTGTTCATTCACATCAGCTCAAATAGAGCGAAGCAGCTTCAGCAACTCTTCCGCTCCGGGTCCGGACGACTTCGGGTTCTGACCGGTCACCAGCAAGCCGTCAACCTGAACATAATGGGCAAAGTCGGCGGCCTTGCTGTAAATGCCGCCCCGTTCCTTGAGCCTATCCTCTAATAGGAAAGGCACTACATGGTCTAAACCGACGGCTACTTCTTCCGTATTGGTGAACCCGGTCACGCGCTTGCCCTTGACCAGATACTCCCCATCCTTTCCGCGCACATTGACCAACACGACCGGCGCGTGACACACCGCACCGACTGGCTTGTCGGCCTTCACGAAGGCTTCGATCAGCGCGATGGACGTCGCGTTGTCGGGCATGTCCCACATCGGGCCATGTCCGCCGGGGTAGAAGACCGCGTCAAAATCGTCCGCGGACACGTCGGCTAGCTTTTTAGTGTTGGCAAGTTCAGCCTGAGCAGCGGTGTCCGTGCGGAAGCGCTTCGTTAATTCGGTCTGGAACTCGGGTAGCTCGCTTTTCGGATCGAGCGGCGGCTGGCCGCCCTTCGGCGAGGCCAACGTGATCGTCGCTCCGGCATCCTTCAGCACGTAATAGGGGGCAGCGAACTCTTCCAGCCAGAAACCAGTTTTCTTTCCGGTGTCGCCGAGTTGGTCATGAGATGTGAGAACAATGAGAATCTTCATAGCAAACCTCCTTCTGTTTAAGAACCCATCTTGAAACGCCAGTGTACCGTCTCTCCACGACCTGACTCATTCGCTTCTGGCTCCGCCGAACGTTCGCGTTAACCGGCGTGCAAAAGCAGAGCGAAGCGGCGCTTTTGCACGTCCGTGTTGAACGCGTGGTTAGGTGTTTTTGTTTGATTCACAGGCAAAAGCACCTTTGTGTTCTGCTGCCTCTTTCAAGATTTGAAGGCCGCCACGGAGCACGACAACTGCAATGACAGAACCAATGACAAGATCTGGATAGCGGCTACCCAGCGCCCAAACTAGGATGCCGGACAAGATAACGCCGATATTGGCAATGACGTCATTTTTGGAAAAAATCAATGACGCACGCATGTGGATTCCGCCATTCCGATGTTTTGCGATGAGCGAGAGACAAGTGGCATTGGCGAGTAAAGCGATGAAACCAACGCCCATCATGAGCGCGCTGACTGGTTCACTGCCAAGTATGAACCTTCGGAGAACGTCAGCGAGCACCACCAAGGCTAGGAATATTTGGGCAATACCGCTGAGTTTGGCAGCCTTGGTTTTTAGATCACTGCTTTTCCCAATGGCATATAGGCTAATAGCATATACGGTGGCATCAGCAAACATGTCTAGGGAATCGGCGATGAGGCCAGTCGATTGTGCCAGTAGACCAAGTGTCATTTCGAAGACGAACATGAATGCGTTAATTCCGAGAACGATCAGGAGCGTTTTCCGCTCTTGCTCGTTACGCGCTTCCATTTCACATCCGCAACCTGACACATGCTTAATCCCACTGAAAATGACCGCGAAATCCAATTCAAAATGACCGGCAAATCCCACTCAATTTGACCGGCAAATCCAACCAACGTGACCAGCAA
>JAGVFE010000095.1 GCA_020057765.1 Candidatus Woesebacteria bacterium
AATAGAAAAAATCGATAAAGTCATCCTCATAGATCAATCGCCGATCGGGAGAACGCCGCGTAGTAACCCCGCCACATATACGGGGCTCTTTGGCTTTATCAGGGAAATTTTTGCCCAACTGTCTGAATCGCGGCTTCGCGGCTATCAACCCGGTAGATTTTCCTTCAACGTCAAAGGCGGACGTTGTGAAACCTGCGAAGGTGAAGGACAAAAGCGGATCGAGATGCAGTTTCTCTCTGACGTGTTTGTCACCTGTGAGGTATGCCACGGCAGCCGCTACAACAGTGAGACCCTTGAAGTTCTCTATCACGAAAAAAGCATCAAACAAATTTTGGATTTAACCGTGGATGAGGCCATTGAATTTTTTGCTCATCACTCCTATCTGTCCGCCAAACTCAAAACACTCCAAGACGTGGGCCTCAACTACATCCACTTAGGTCAGCCTGCTCCGACGTTGTCCGGAGGAGAGGCACAGAGAGTGAAGTTGGCCACAGAATTATCCCGACGTGCTACAGGAAAGACGGTATATATTCTTGATGAACCCACAACGGGACTCCATTTTGCCGATCTGAAAAAACTTCTTGACGTACTCCACCGGCTGACTACGTCGGGCAACACCGTCATCGTCATCGAACACAACCTCGATGTCATCAAAAACGCCGATTGGATAATCGATTTGGGTCCCGAGGGAGGAGACGCCGGCGGCAAGCTTGTGGCAGCAGGCACACCAGGCGAAATTGCCAAAGCAAAAGAATCGTATACAGGACAGTTCCTCAAAAAAATACTGTACTATTGATTACAGAATGATCACATTCGTTTATTTGCTTATTTGCTTATTTGTTTCTTTGCTATTTGCCTCGCCAGCTCTGGCGGCATCTGCATTCGGTGCCGACTATGATGTCGACTATTCCGTTGCTCCAACAGGCGTCACCATCGTGACACAGAAAGTGACGCTTACCAATAAAGAAACAAACCTGTATCCCAAACAATACTCCATCGCCATTGATTCAGAAAAAATCAAAAACATCATTGCCCGCGACACCTCAGGTCTTATTACCCCTGCCATAAGTCAAAAAGACGGTAAAACGACCATCGGTCTCATATTTAACGACCAGGTCGTCGGATTAGGCAAACAAACGACATTTACCCTGCGCTATGAGAATTTAGAGATTGCCTCAAAAAACGGCAGTATATGGGAAATTTACGTCCCGGGGGTTGCCGATGATGAAACCTTGCAAAGCTACACGGTTTCGCTCAATGTGCCTTCGTCGCTTGGGCCACTTGCATATCGCACGCCAGCCCCGACAGACGGTCGATACTGGAACAAAGCACAGATGATCCATGGCGGAATAGCTGCGGCATACGGCATCAGTCAAACCTTCGCGCTGTCGTTGGGGTATTTTCTCCAAAACCCTCGTCTGACTCCCATTAAAGAAGATATCGCTCTTCCGCCGGATACCTCTTATCAAAAAGTCATAGTCCAATCACTTGAGCCCAAGCCGACTGCGATCAATCGCGACATCGACGGTAACTGGTTGGCCACCTATGAGCTTTCCGGCGGGCAAAAAATAAAAATAGAAGCAAAGCTTTTGATATCTCTAACCCTTGCCCCTAAAAAAGAATGGAAGGACGTTATACCTACTGAGGCCTACACCAAGCCGCTTCAATATTGGGAAACCCAGGATCCGGCAGTTGCGCAACTAGCCAAACGATACACGAGCCCACAATCCATTTATCAGTATGTGGTCAACACATTGTCGTATAATGACGACCGGGTCAATCAAAATCCGCTCCGTCGCGGTGCAGTTGCTGCCCTTGCAACACCCAAAGAAGCCATTTGCATGGAATTTACGGACCTTTTTATTGCCATTGCTCGGGCTGCCGGCATCCCAGCCCGCGAAGTCGTCGGTTTCGCCTACACAACCAACAGCCGTCTCCGCCCCTTGTCGTTAGTGGCTGACGTGCTACACGCATGGCCGGAATATTACGACAAAGAAAAACAGGTGTGGGTACCGGTGGATCCGACCTGGGGCAATACAACAGGGGGAGTCGACTATTTCAATAAATTGGACTTTAATCACATCGCCTTTGCCATTCATGGCGCCTCGAGCACCTATCCATATCCGGCCGGTGCGTATAAAGAAGAAAGCAAACAGGGCAAAGACGTGGATGTTTCTTTTGCCCAGGCTCCGGGGCCAGCTGTCATAGGCAAACTTACTACGACGATTCAATTTCCTACCACGGCAACTGCTGGCCGCATTGCTTCGGGCCGTGTCGTGGTCGTCAACGACAGCGGTGTGTCTATCGACTCGGCAGATATAGCGATCAACGCCACTCCATTTCCGTTTTCATTTACGGCCAATGAAATTCGTATTCCTCCATTTGCAAAATTTTCCTACCCAGTTGAAATTCCCATAGCAAGCTATATTGCACGCGGAACAGGACGGGTCAGTGTCGTGGTAAACGGCCAGGCCCAAGATCACGCCTTTAGCATTGTACCGATGTATTGGCTCCTTCTGCCGGTCTTTGGTATCATTGTTGGTTCGCTGTTCCTCATATGGTTTTTCGTCCATGGACATCTCGCTAAACAATCTCAATAAACTACCGCACCGGTCAGGTGTTTATATCTATCGGGATAAAAATAAGGTCGTGCTCTATGTAGGCAAAGCGCTGGATTTGTCGAAGCGTGTCAGAGAGTATTTTACTCGCGATGATGCCGCCGGCTACAAAACTCTTCGATTGGTTTCCCAAATTGCTGGCATTGAAATACTCACGACACCCACAGAGTTTGACGCACTCCTTTTGGAAGCCCATCTAATCCGTAAGCTCATTCCCAAATACAACGTCATTGCGCGCGACGATAAAAGTCCGCTCTACATCGTCGTTACGCTGGGAGAAACACTGCCTCGGGTTTTACAACTTCGGAAATCACACCTTACCGGCAAGGAACCAAAGCGGTGGGCAATATTCGGACCGTTTCAATCCGGCCGAACTGTACGCGGTCTCTTACGGACGATTCGAAATATTATCCCTTACTGTACGCAAAAGCAAAGAAATGGCAAACCGTGTTTTTATACGCATATTGGACTGTGTGATCCATGTCCATCATGTATTACGAAATTAGAAGACAAACGACGCTATCGGAATAATATTCTTCGTATCAGGGATATATTTGCTGGAAAAGCGACGCGGGTCATAAGTAGTCTCCAGAAGGAAATGGAGAATTTGGCCAAAAAAGACAATTTTGAAGGAGCAGAACGCATCAAGCGACAACTTCTCGCACTTATTTCACTCCAGCAAAAGAGACTCGATCCCATGCTCTACGTTCAAAAAGATACCGACGAGCTTACCCAACTTCGCACTCTTTTATTGCCTCACATGCCAATGGTTGGCGTCTTATCGCGCATTGAATGCATTGATATTTCCAATATCTCCGGCACACTTGCCACCGGCTCGCTTGTCGTTTTAACCGATGGCATTCCCGATACTAACCAATATCGTCGTTTTAAAATACGATCAAAACAGACGCCTGATGACCCTGCTATGGTTGCTGAAGTCCTATCTCGTCGTCTAAAGCATAAAGAATGGCCAACTCCGGACTTGCTTGTTGTAGATGGAGGGAAAAGCCAAGCAGCGGCAGCCATAAAAGTAACCCACGATATTCCGATTATCGGTCTGGCAAAATGCTTTGAAAAAATAATTATTCAAGATAAAAATGGGGTCTTCCGCACGATTCGATTGCCACTCAATAACCCGGCAATCCATGTTCTCCAAAGGATCCGCGATGAAGCCCACCGATTCGCCAAAGGCTATCATCTCTTGCTTCGTCGAAAACTCCTTGATAGTATATAAACTCATGAAACAGATTATCCGGAGCTTCTTGTTTCATATTGTGGCACTTTGGTTTACTACC
>JAGVFE010000039.1 GCA_020057765.1 Candidatus Woesebacteria bacterium
GAGGTTTTCACTTTCTTTATTTAGAGAAGTTTGATGATCAGCTCAGAAAGTGATAGGAAAGTCGCGGAGACGCCTTCGAAGGTTCGGGCAAAGGGCCGGTCAATATCATGGGCAACGACATAATTATCACCTTTGGGATAAGCTCTGCGGAAGGCTTTTAGATTCCCCGGATCAAAACCATTCGCGCGCCACTTGCATTCTATGGCTATAGGAAGGCCGCCTTTTTTTTGAAAAACAAAATCAATTTCATGACCTCGTTTATCCCGCCAATAATGGATATCACGGGTTTCAAGTCCGGCATGCATTTCATTCAGAACAAAATGTTCCCATAGGATCCCCATGTCATCGGTTCGCAGCTCATGCCATCCTTTGTAATAACAAACGAACCCCGTGTCAAAGCCGTAGACTTTTGGGGCGGAAACGATCTCGGTGGGTTTATGAGAACTGAAAGGACGGATCACATGGGCGACAAACGTATCATCCAGTATCCGGAGGTAATTGGCAAGAGTGGTACGGCTTGCGTCACAATCCGGTGCGAACTTTGTTGCTTCAAAAATACCGCCGCTTCTGGCCAGCAAGAGTTCCAGAAACCTCTGGAACGAGTAACGGCGTTCAAGCCGGAATAATTCTTGGATGTCCTTGGCCCAATAATCATCCATCCATTCCTGAAAATCCGGCTCCGGCAGTTCTTTGGAAAGGAAAAAGGGCGGTAGTCCGCCGCGAAAGAGACGGTGTTTAAGATCCGTATTTTTAAAATCCGCGAGGTCTGTTGAACAAAACGGCGTCAAACGGATAACGGTTTTCCGGCCCGTGAGTGTGTCTTTGAATTTTCGGGAGGCACTGAGCGTTGAAGACCCCGTGGCCAAGACCTTGATATCGGGATGGTGGTCAGCGGCTATTTTCAAGAGTTCGGCCGGTGCGCGCAGGCGGTGAATCTCGTCTAGAATAATCCTTTTTCCCTTCAGAGAAGCCAGGAATTCTTCCGGATCATCCATGGTGCGGCGCGTTTTGGGGAGCTCACAATCAAAATATTCAACCGGATCAAGCGTTTTCGCAAGGGATGTTTTTCCTGTTCTCCGGACGCCCGAAAGCCAAATGATAGAGCGGTGCTCCCACGCTTTCGATATCTTCTTCAGCCAGAATTGCCGCTTGATGAGCTTGTCCATACACAAGAACTATAGCATAAAGCGTTACTATATGCAAGTACGGATTTTTTTAGTATCTGGGTCGATTTGGACATGGAGATCCGGGATATCAAGACAGGACCCCTGGGACTAGCATGCCCGCCACACTTCTTGGCGGGCCGAACTGCCCCGGGGTGATTGCGGAAGCTTGTTTCTGCTTTAAAATCTAAGTCTAAACTTCATGCTCCGTTTTTCGGATGCCAAATACCGACCGTAAAAAAGAGCAGCCCTTATACTGGAACTACGTAATGGATCCAGGCCCCATTATAGAAAATCCATTCGCCGGTGATATCAACGAATGCATTAAAAGTCATCCCAGAGGACGTTAGGGTGACGTTAAAACCCTGCAACGTTGTACCCGTATTGGGGCAAAAACGCGAGGCGCTTGGGCTTGAAACATAAGTGTATGCTGTCTTTGGATAACCTCTTGGCAGTAAAATTCCAAGAAATGATTCCAGCGGCTGCATGATCGCTGCTTCAGCTTCCGCATACGTATATTGACGGCCGGTCCTGGGATTGATCAGCCCTTGAATATTTCCGGTCACAAAACGCGCGGCAAGACCGCTGTAGGAGTTGTCGGGAATCCGGTCCGTGAGCCATTGCCGCCGGCTTATCTGGTATGGGTCTAGATTTAAATAGCGCATCCAATTGGTGCTTTCCTGATACTGTTGGTATTCCGATCTTGCCTGGTCAACAATCCCATTTTTAAAATAGGCCATGTCATGAACAAGAACCGGAAGCGCCAACCGCGCTGTCTGCTGCGCATTAACACCTGTCAACGCGGCCGCGTCCGCATAAAAGATAATGGCTCCGTCCGAAGCGGTGCCAAATGCAACAGAAGTAGCGCTGAAGTACCAGGTGTTCCTGATCTGACTCCAGAGAGGGTTAGCCTCAAGAGGCAGCAAGACAATGTGTTTCGTCGAATTAACAAGCGCAGCAAGCTGTGCCATGTTCGTCTGCATGCCGAGCGCAATTAAATTTTTAAGAGCGAGACTCACTTGCGGAGTAATCGTTCCTGAGATAAAAGATTCGTAAGGGATTGATGCAAAGTAAGGGGCTGAGCTTTGTATCAAGCTATATAAACTTCTTGAAAAATTTTGGCGGGTCAATAAAACATCAACAAAAAGCTGGCCGCCGGGGTTGTAATAATCGATATCCCCGTTCGCATACGTTCGCTTGGAATAATCCGGTGTGGTATTGACGCCGGTATAGTAATACTGCTGTGTCCATGAAAGGGTTCCGCTGTCATATTGCTTTTTCAGAGCCAAACGGCCTGATGCATCAAATTGGCTGATCGAAACCTGAGTCCCGCTGGTGGTCCATTGAAACCATTGGCTATTGTAGTAAATCCACTGCCCAGACAAATCAACAAAAGCACTGACCGTTGTTGTGTCCGGTTTTTGAAAAGTGAATGTATAGCCGCTGAGGTTCGTACCAAATTTATTCATTGTTGCGATCGGGCTTGAAATATATTTCAAATTAGTCAATCCGGCATTTAGTTGAAAAAATCCTCCTGAAATGCTTAGCGGTGTAAAACCTAAAGTCGTCAGCGATGCGACGGCTTCGGGAAACAGTGAAATAGAGTCGGACACAGCGGCGGCCACAACACCGTTGTAATCATTATCCGGAATATGGTCGGCAAGAAATTGGTTCATAGCATAACTTGAGAGAGCATAGGCTGTAAGAGACCTCTCTAGAAGTTCCCAATGCGCCATTTCAGCATACGCATTTCGTTCGGACATGCGAAATTGGCGAAGAGTTGGGCTTGAATTGCCCACCAAATCCTGAAGATGCATGGATTCATGGAAAACAAGATCCGTTAAAAAAAACATGCGGTCTGGCTGCAAAGTTAATTGTGAATAAAAGTAGCTGTTAAGAATAATTGTGCCGGTAGAAGGATACGCGTGACCGCTGCCATGAGTATTTCCATACGAATTGATGACAATATGCTGAATCCAATTCAACCGAGCCAAAAAATCCTGTGGATCAAGGGAAAAAGCCAGGTCAAAAGCCGCTTTGAGATCATTGATCATCTGTTGATTGGGCGGATTATTGATCAGCGCTTCATAAGTCGAAGGCAGCCTCACAAAACCGGCTGTGACCCGTGCATCATAAGCCACCATGTCTTGATACTGTGCGAGTGTGATAGTTGTTGGATCTAAAAGCCGTGCTGCGATGCGGGCCGTATTCGGCGTCCACTGGCTGTTGTAATAAATCCACTCCCCCGACAGATCAGCAAAAATGTTGTAGGAGGTGCCGTTGTATGTAAAAACGAAGTCGTAACCCTGCAACAAAACTCCATCGTTTCGATTTCTGCTCGCTAATGCGCTTGAGCTATATAAAATTTGCGTAGTAGGTATACCCACAGCTTGAGAAATATAAGTCAAAGCACTCGTCAGAGGGGCTACGGCGGCATTCCACGTAGTTTGATTATCGCTGCTATAATCAGTAAATATCCTACCCACCGGGCCTTGATAATCATTGTCGGGTCCGTGATCAATAATAAAGGCGCGGTAGTTATATTCGGCGGGATAGTATTGGCGAATATAACCTCTTAAAAAATAAAAATCCTCCGCCCATGCACGATATTCTATTTCGGCCCATCGGCTACTCGCAAACAGATCGGGCCTCTGGATTTCATCTTGAAGATGCTTCGCCTCATGAGTCACAGTCCCAAGAAAAAAATGTTCGATCGTGACAATGTCGATGGCTAATTTTTGCAGACTTGCCGGATCAAAGGGGAATGTAGTGACGATCGTATGTGAGTACCCATCCGCGAAGGAAGGTGCGATAAAGCGGTTAGGTGCCAGATCAAAAAAGTTGGGGAGAAAAACAAGATGTTCGATTTGCTTTATAAGTCCAATGAATCTTTCGCGGTCAATACTTAATCCAAAATCAAAGGTTGCCTTAATGAACGAGATGTAATTTTGACTGAAGGAATCCGCGACGAATTGCTGGTATGTCTGGTTGCCAAATAGCGGACTGTCGGGCCACAACGACGTGGCTCGTGATTTCATCTCAGTAAATTGCTGTTCTGTTATCCTGCTCCGGTCCAAAAGCCACGTTATAATCCGATCCAAATTCGGGATCCAGTTTCCGTTATAATAAATCCACTCCCCCGATAGATCAGCGAAAATGTTGTAGGAGATGCCGTTGTGTGTGAACACGAAGTTGTAGCC
>JAGVFE010000072.1 GCA_020057765.1 Candidatus Woesebacteria bacterium
CTGTGACGGGTCACACAAAAAAACGCTTGATGAAGCAGAAGGAAAGACGTATGTATATGCAGACGACGGTACAAAAACAGTGTGCGACACGGATGACAGCTGTAGCTGCTGCGGATAATTCCTCTTAAGCGGGCAATAGCAAAGAAGTATCCGATCCTTCCATCCGACGCGGAAGCAAATTTACGATTTTTACCTGCGTCATACCAAGCACATCAACAACTCTCACCAAGCACGCCTCCCGCATGCCCCGCACAGCTCTCCGCTACGCAATCGAACGCTTCGAGTCCAAAAAACGCCGTGTGTATCTAACCAAAAAGTAAGTATATCCCCAGACCGCCCCAACAAGCTACAATACGAGGGTATGAAGAACTTATCCGGCGACGAGCGCAAGCTCCTTATTATTCAAGGTTTTGATATTCTTGCCGATTCTTTATCGGGTATTTTTGTCACGGTATTTTTTTTGCCAACAGCAATCTGTCAACCACCGTCCTGTATCGTATCGCCGTTTTTGCATCGATGACGTTTTTCTACGGGCTTTCCGGATGGACACTCAAAAAAGTTTCCTCCGGCACGCTTATGAAAATTGGCTTAGGAGCAAGCGTCGTATTTTACTCTCTCTTGTTTTTGTTGCGGGAGAAAAGCGTTGCATTTGCCGTCCCCCTGGGGATTCTCGGCGGGTTTTCCGGGGGAAATTTTTGGGCTGGATTTAATTTGAATCAATATATCCTCAGCCACTCCGGACGGCGCGTTTCCTACTTCGGTTGGGGTGGAGCCATCTTTAACCTTGCCAACGCTATCGGTCCGGTTATAGGAGGGGCGATTATTACAGTGGTCGGCTCAAGCCATTTAGGGCTTATGAACGGCTATATGACCCTCTTTTTTCTCGTGGCGATGGCAACAGCCGCCGCAGCATTAGTGATCGGTAAATTGCCGGATCATGAGACACCGCACTTTTCGTATCGGCATATATGGGAGCACAAACGTACGAAGATGTGGAAATTCGTGTTGGGACAAAATGGTTTGTTAGGACTTTATGATGTTGCTATCGGAACGGTTACGGGAATTTTACTCTATGTTGTTTTGAAAAACGAAGCGGAGCTGGGTTTTATTTTGACGATGGCGTCCGTTTTTGCCATGGTTGCTAGTCTCTACGCTATTCCATTCCTGACGAAACGTCCGTCTGCTTTTTGGATCGGTGCCATAGGGTCTGCGCTATCCATTATGGTGTTTGCTTTGTTTCAGACATCCGTCGGTGTGTGGGTGTTTATTGCCATCTCGGGACTCACCGCGCCCATTTTAGGCAACAAGCTATTTACTGTTTATTTTGACGCGCTGGATAAAGCGGAGGGGAGTTGGCAACAGAAGTATCATCTTTTGCTGGAGCGCGATATTGTGCTTGGAATTTTTCGGACTATCAGCTTTATCGGTTTATTTGTATTTTTGCAGTTTGGCAACGAAATTCAGCTGGCGAAAATATGGCTTCTCATTCTCCCGATTATGCCGCTAGCCATCGGCTTTCTCATTCATGCTTGTTTGAATACAAAAAATTCTCTATACTCATCTTCATGATTCTCTCGGATCGGGATATCAAAAAAGCTTTTGCCTCCGGGCGTATAAAAATTTCGCCAAAGCCGGATTTTTCCACCCAGCTTGGCTCCTGTTCTGTTGATTTGCGTCTGGGAGAAAGTTTCCGTGTTTTTAACCACAGCTCCTTTGCTTATATTGATTCGAACAATCCCAAACCGATGACGGACATGATGAAAGAGGTTACGGTAATAAAAGGCGAGCCGTTTATTCTTCAACCCGGCGATTTTGTACTGGCTACGACGATGGAGTCATTCAAGCTTCCAGACAATCTGTTGGCCAGGCTTGAAGGTCGATCAAGCTTAGGGAGACTTGGCATCGTCGTTCATTCGACGGCATCGATTTTTGAGCCGGGGTGGGATGGGGTGGTCGTCATGGAGCTTGGCAACCTTGGCCGCATGCCGGTTGCGCTCTACCCGGGTATGCGCGTATGCGCCCTCACATTTGAAGAGCTTACCTCGGCTGCCTCGGTACCATATAATAAGAAGAAAACCGCCAAATACATGGGCCAACAAACACCTCTGCCCAGCAAAATTGGAGAAGATCAATAATGTCCTGGCCTCTCTTGTATAAAAATGTTTTGCAGGTAAAAGATCCCACTAACCCCGTCGGGGTTTCGGTCATGTGGACCGAGCGGCAGGTGGTGGCAAAAATCCTTGACGGCGTCAACTACTGCGCCATCGGCAACCTCTACTCATCCGCCGGTATCTCAGCCATGATCAGGAATATTTATGCCAATCCGGTGCTTAGAAAAATTGTCCTTTGGGGAGCAGACTTATCCCGCAGCGGGCAAGCGCTTCTGGCGCTCATGCAACATGGAGTAGACGATGACTTTTTCATTATCGGCGATGAGAAAAAGGGGCAGATTGAAAAAGAAATAGGCCGCGATGCCATTAAAAAATTTCGAGAGTCAGTGGAAGTCATTAATCTTCGCGGTAAATCCGTCTCTGACCTCGTGAGCACGGTTAGTACCTTAGGCGCGGTAAAGCCAGAGCCATTTTCCAATCCCCAAACATTTCCAACGTCCCGTCCTAAGCCTTTTACGTATCCGAGCGAACAAATTGGGATGAGGGTGGCCGGGGATACTGTTGCCCAGACGTGGCTGAAAATTCTTTCCAATATCATGCGTTACGGCCGCAACAAAACCACGCGCTACACCCAGGAAAATGAACTAAAGGAACTGCTCAATGTTATGGCCGTCGTCTACAACGAGGATCCGGAGAAGCCCTATCTGCCCCATTTCTTTCCCTTTAGCCAAAAAGACCTCCTCCAATACTACCCGCAGGTTCTTTCTGCCAAGCAAATTCTCGGCATTGCCTACACCTATGGCCAGCGGCTGCGGAGCCACGACGGCGTGGACCAGATTGCCAACATCATTGACCTCATCAAACGCCGTCCGTTTTCCAAAAAAATGGTGGCATTCACCGCTCAAGTCAAAGAGGACTGGGGAGAAGTCAATAAAGGCGACACACCGTGTTTGACGCAGGTACTTTGTTCCATCCAGGACGGAAAATTATTTGTGACGACGCATTTCAGGAGTCAAGACATGGTCCACGGCTGGCCGAGGAACGTTTTCTCGCTCCTTAAATTGCAGAAATTAATTGCTGACGAAAGCGGGTATCCCCTGGGAGCATTTGTCATGATCACCCATAGTGCCCATATTTATAGCGACGACTACGCGCTGGTTGAGGAAATTGTTTCAGAGA
>JAGVFE010000114.1 GCA_020057765.1 Candidatus Woesebacteria bacterium
GACCAAACAGAGCATTTCTCCGTATTTGCGCGACAGCATTTTGTCATCCGTCATTCCTATCTATGAACAGAAAAATTGATACACCATATCTTCTCCATATTCGGGATGCCATAGCCCTCATTGAGGAATGGTCAAAGGACAAGACATTAGATGATTTTGTTGCAGATGAAAAATTGCAAAGCGCCGTCATTCGTCAGTTGGAAATTATCGGTGAGGCAGCCCGAAACGTGAGTGCGGAGTTCAAGGTACAAACTCCCGAAATCCCATGGCGGCCAATTACTGATACACGAAACACATTAATTCATGCGTACTTTACCGTAGATGAGAAAAAGGTGTGGGACATGGTCGAGAGGGATATTCCCGAATTGAAAAAGAACATACAGTCCCTTCTTCAATCCCTTCAATAACTTCGTTTCTTTTTTACCGCTTGCCCTTTCGTCCTGAGGTGTCTTCGACGAAGGACAAGGCGATGTTGAGTTTTACGAAATCCTGAGCTTGCCGAATGGATTGATTGTGTTTCTTTATAGCACAAAATCGCCAAAATTGCAAGAGCCTATAGGATTCTGATACCGTGCTCGCGGATTTCTTTGGCGAGCGGGTCGTATTTATCAGCCAGGTCATCCGGGTGGTAGGGGACCGGCTCGATCATGGTATCGATATCCGTCGTCAGCCGCGCGAGCATCAGGAGTTCTTCAAGTGGATTTTTCCCAAATGTTTTTGATACCACGCACACATCCACATCACTCCACGGTTTAGCTTTTTTTTTAGCATACGAGCCAAAAAGTATAATTTGTTCGATCGGAACGTGGGCACGAATTAAGGTCTGATAGTATTTGTGCACCAAGTTTGTTGGTGTGTCGTTTAATAGTGTTTTTGTATCCATAGGCCATACTCCTCGATTTTTTGCATCCAGCCGCGAGTAAATTCAGGGGTGGCTTTTTTGTACAATTCGTATTTATCTTCCTCGTATCGAGCCCGGATATTGAATTTTGACACCTGCGAAAAATCCTCTCGTTTCTCATTGTCCAGAGATAATCTGGCAGCTATAGCGAGTTTAACAAGGTCATGAATATATGGAGGAGCGTCGTCTGTTACTTTTATCACTAGACCCTTGAGGAGTTTTTCCAACGCCAATTGTCCCATAAACAATGCCCAGTCGTAATGTTTCAATTTCATCAAGTCCCGTGCCACCTGCAGATTTTCTTCGGCGCTTTTTCTCCATCGCTGAACCGCTTCATCCTGTGTCATGCATTTATTGTACCAATGGGTGTTGCCGCATGCAACGCTGGAAGACAAGTTATCGTTTCCGTGCTCTCTCCTGGGCAGGCGGCCAGGTCGGATCGCATTCTTTGCCCGCCTTTTGAGCCAAGACGTGGAAATCGATTTCCATTGGCGTGAGTACGGCATCCGTGAATTCATTCAGAAAGCTCGGCGGACAAGGTACGTTGGGCGGCAACGACAGCCCTGTTGTTCTTAGTGTTTCGATTTCACGGATGACCCCTCTGGCTTGTTCAGCCAGTCTTTGTTCATTCAGCCAGCATGCGTACTCCTCAGGTGTCTTTCCGTGGCGCATTGCGCTAAAGACAGTTTCATCAGCGGGTATTATACCGCTATACGCCTTGTGTACAGCCCTTGACCTTACTGGTGTTCTATGTTGCCTCTTTTGTTTTTTTGGCATTTTTTTAATCGATGCGGCAGACGACGACAAGAGAAGCATGGTAGCATTTTCCTTTTGAAGCTTCAACACCTGCCGATATTCTGGTATGATTGCAAAGTGAAAAGAACGCACGCTCCTTTTCAACGCGTTACCCTTTCCAATGGGGTGCGCCTCATCCTCATCCCCATGGAGGGCGTCAACAGTGTGGCTACGAGTGTCATGATTGGGGTAGGGAGCAGATACGAAACGAAAGCAATCAACGGCATTTCCCATTTCCTTGAGCACATTGTGTTTAAAGGAACCAATAAATATCCCACCACGGATGACGTCAACACGATTGAAAGGATCGGCGGGCTCCAAAATGCCTACACCGATATTGACATTACCAATTATCACAACAAAGTGCTTAGCACTGACTGGGAGTTAGCGCTGGAGATCAACAAAGAGCTTGCATTGGCGCCTTTAATAGAACAACAGCACATCGACCGCGAGCGGAGTGTCATCATCGAGGAGATGAAACGCTGCGAAGACGAGCCGGAGGTAAAGGTGGGGGAAGCGTTTCATACCATGATGTATCCCTCGCAAAGCCTCGGGATGCGCACGATCGGTGAAACAGAGAGTCTTAAGAGCATCGGAGCACCAGAGCTTCGTACATACCGCGACACTTGGTACACGCCGGAGCGAATAGTGGTGGTTCTGGCAGGGAATTTAGTCCTAAGTCATACGTCTGAAGTCTTCAGTCGTGTTGAGGAGTGGTTCGGAAGTTTACCGAAAAAGAAAACCGGCGATATCGAGCCGGTTGTCGACAAGCAAGACAAACCCAAACTCGAAGTCGTCACCAAACCCGATGCCCAGCAGGCACACCTCACGCTCGGCTTCCGGACCTTCTCCCGCGGGAGCGATGACCGTTTTGCCTGGAATGTTTTTAATTTATTGATGGGTGTGTCTTTTACCAGTAGATTATTTAAGGAAATCCGCGAAAAGCGGGGACTATGCTATGCCATCCGCAGCGGGTCAGACGGCTGGGCTGATGTGGGCTACTGGAGCATTTATGCCGGAGTCGGAACGGATAAAGTTGAAGAAGCCACTACGGCCACCCTGGCCGAAGTTGCCAAAGTTGTAGAAAATGGTGTCACGGATGAAGAAGTTGCGGTTGCAAAAAAGCGGATCAAAACCATGCTTGCCTTCAAAAGCGAGGACCCGGAGTTTTTCACCGAGTTTTACGGCCGGCAGGAGGTCTTCAACCAGCCTATCATGACGGTTGAAGAGCATCTATCTCGCATCGAAGCGGTGACGAAAGAGGATATACATGGGTTGGTAAAAAAATACCTCACACAAAAAACCCTCAACATGGCCCTCGTCTGGAATAAACCGGGGGAAGAGAAACTGGGGAAGCTCCTGCGGATTTGATTAACGAAGCATTATACAAAAGACTGTGTTAACCCTTTCTTTCAGGATTTTCCTGCACTCCAAAGTGTAATGTATTTTCAGCAAGTAGCTGTGAGAACCCAGCATAACCCTCCGGGTTCAATAGCTTTGAACATCCTCTTGTTTATTATCCCAACACTTTTCTTACAAACTCCCGCGGGGTGAGAATGGGAATAGTCCGAAATTCACCTAATACGATTATATCCTCGTCTCCGCTGACGATATAGTCTGCCCCTGCTTCAAGAGCCGCGGATAAAATCATATTGTCTTTTGGATCGCGGCAAACAGTGACCGGAGTAGTTCCGTGGACAACCACTGCGACCAGACGCAAGTCGTCAATATATTGATTCAGTTGCTCACGGGTCCATTTCAGATGCCGGGCAAAATATGGTCTGGCCAAGACGTCTTTTATTTCAGACAGTATTGGCTCTGAGAGTACAAGCGTTATGACATTGGTTTCCCACGCATGGAGAATCTTTGCCGGAGGAGTAGACGTCGTGAGTATGCCGCTCACGTACACGTTCGTGTCAAGCACAACCAGGGGCATATTAGGAGGCTGCATAATGACGGACTTCTTTTGTTGCTTTGGTAATTTCGCCACTCATTTTCCCAACACCCACAGCCCGAAATGCTTTTTGTGCAGCACCGTTGGCGGCAATGAGCCTCTGTCGGGCACGTTGGACTATTTGATATAAAGCCACAGGAATGAGCACTGCCTTTGGTTTGCCGGCGCGTTGGATCAGAAAAGATTCTTTCCGATAATCCACCCGATCCAGGATGGTTCCGGGATGTGCGCGAAAATCCATTGCGCTAATAGAAGGAGTGCTCATTGGGGAGATTGGTATATTTGTCATAATTGTATTAATTATACTAATAGCGAGAGCCTGTGTCAAGAACCAGACTCGTCTCCCGCACCCTCAACATGGCCCTCGTGTGGAATAAGCCGCGGGAGAACAC
>JAGVFE010000127.1 GCA_020057765.1 Candidatus Woesebacteria bacterium
ACAAGAAGATTTTTCCGATACCCTCTGGGTACAACTTGCCAAAGAGTTGCAACTTAACGAAGCACAATTTCAAAAAGATTTTGCATCCCAAACTATTATTGATAAAATAAATCTAGACAAAGCTGATGGCCTATCATCGGGGGTCAACTCGACACCGACATTTTTCTTAAACGGCGTCAAACTGCTGCCGATGAATGTTGGTGAATTCAAACAAAAAGTGACAGATGCGGCTAGAAAACAATGATAAAACTATTGTTATCAGCGCTCTTGGCCAGCTTCCTCACCTGGTATCTTGTCAAACCAAAACCGGTTACCAACAATGACCGGATCGCCGATTTTTACTCGACAGAAAACGCCGTCCACGTCTCCCCCCACACGGTAAGGAAAAAGATGGATAAGGGAGAAACGGATTTCGTCCTGGTGGATCTGCGAAGTAGCCAGGAATATGAAAAAGAACATGTCGTGGGCGCCGTCAATATCCCCGCCTACAAAGACCCCAATACATCAATCTCCGTTGACACAGACAAAGATCAAGCAAATCAAATCATCCGCCAATTTGGCGAGCTACCAAAGGAGCGGGACATCATCGTCTACTGCTACTCCACCCCGTGCATGACCGGGAGAAAAATCGGTAAACTATTGGCAGACAACGGCATATTCGTCAAACACCTCAACATCGGCTGGAACGAGTGGCGGTATTCTTGGGACCTGTGGAACCACGATGGGGAGACACCAACCAAAGGAGCCGATTACATCGTGACGGGAAAGGATCCCGGCAAACCAAAGGCAAAAGACACAGTTTCGCCCTGCACCATTGGAGAGTTAGGATGTTAAGGGGTGGGCTATGGCAAGAAGAAAAAAAACGAGTGTTACGCATAGCTCCGGCTGGTCCGGCGCATTCATGGTTGCCGGTGTTGTCTTTGCACTCTTTTCCCTTTACCTTTTTGCCCGCCGCGGCTATTACAACGTCTATATTATCAATAAAGTCCTCGGCTCAACGGCAGCGGTGCTTGCAGGGATCACACTCATTATGGGTCCGATTGCGCGAAGGACAAAGGACATGATTTCCTTTTTGCCTCTGCGAAAAGAACTAGGACTTCTCGCACTCTGGCTGGCGCTCCTCCATATCATCACCTCGGTATTGTTTCTCCCAAACAAATTTCCGCTCAGTTGGTACCAAAAAGAGTGGCTGCCTATTGCTTTTGGCGCAGCGGCCATCCTCATTTGGTTGGGCATCGCGTGGTTGTCGCACGAGAAGCACATCGTCCGGCTCGGACCGAGACTGTGGCGCCAATACCAGTCGTGGGGCGGACGGATCGCGTTTCTCCTCATCTTTTTCCACCTCGTTGTCATGAAGTGGCCAGGGTGGCTGCGATGGTGGAATGGTCAAGTGAAAACCTCTTCTGAACTAACGAACCCCAACTATCCACCGGCGTCCTTATTTGTGTTAGCGGCAATGTTGCTTGTTGTGGTGATACGGACGTATAATCGATTCAGAAAGAGAAAGATAAATCGATCATTGCCATCGTAAGGCCGAGCCTCGAAAGGCACTTCCTTTTGTGGCTGAAGGGATAACTACTTCCAAGCTTCTCCACAGCATCAGTGCGGCGTGGGTGCGCTAAAAACGAAAACTTGACAAATCACCATAATTATGGTAACTTTGGTGAATAAGATCACCAAATTTATGCTAATCCAGCGACTTATTCTGCCTCGGATCCAATCCCGGCTTTTTGGCGGGAAAGCCATCGTCATCTATGGAGCCCGCCGCGTGGGGAAAACGACGCTCGTCCGGCAAATATTGAACAAATTCCCAGATAGCGTCTATCTGAGCGGGGACGAGCCTGATATCCGCGAGGCGCTCACCAACAAAACCTCAACGGAATTGAACCACTTCATCGGCAACGTGAAGCTTGCCGTCATTGATGAAGCGCAACGGATCCCCAATATTGGACTCACCCTTAAACTCCTTGTCGATACCTACCCCTCACTCCAGGTCATCGCGACCGGCTCAAGCTCATTTGATCTTTCCAACAAAATTAATGAGCCGCTCACGGGCCGGGCATTTGAATTTTTCCTCCCGCCGCTTTCCCTCCCGGAGATACATCATGATCCCATGGAAACCGATCGACTACTGGAGGCGCGCATGGTCTGGGGTCTCTATCCGGAAATAGTGATACGGCCCCAAACAGCAAAAGAAACTCTGGGCACGATCTATAAAAATTATCTGTATAAAGACGCCTTGGAATTCCAAGCGCTTAGACGACCAGAACTTATCGAAAAATTGCTTGTGGCACTTGCACTCCAAATAGGCAATGAGGTGTCCTTTCGTGAATTGGCAACACTCGTTGAAGCAGACAAAAAAACCATAGAATCCTACATCCGGCTCCTTGAGCTGGCGTTCGTCATCTTTCGTCTCCCGCCTCTGTCGCGCAACTTGCGTAAAGAAATCAATGCTTCCAGAAAAATTTATTTTTGGGACAACGGCATTCGAAACGCGATCATCAATAATTTCAACCCGCTCGCCATCCGCTCTGACGTCGGAGCACTGTGGGAAAACTTCGTCATAGCAGAACGGATGAAACGCAACAGTAATACGGGCCACACACCCAACGTGTACTTCTGGCGCACGTGGTCCAAACAGGAAATCGACTATATCGAGGAAGAAGGGGGGCATTTTGCTGCCTTTGAAATGAAATGGCAAAAAATGCCGAAACGGCCGCCTGCTCTATGGAAAAAGACCTACCCCGACGCTTCGTGGCAGTTGATTAATAAAAAACAGTATTTCGAATTCTTTTCCAGCTCCTAGCCATCTAAACTTTTCCAAAGTACGAGCGCGGCGTGGGTGCGGTAGGGGGACCATCTTTTGGTAATTTTTTCCAATTGCTTGCGCGTGGGTTTTTTCTTCAAGCTGTAAAGTTTCTGAATGGCTTTAGCCAGGCCTAGATCGCCGAAGGAAAAAATATCTTCCCGTCCGAGCGTGAACATAAGGAACATTTCTGCCGTCCACGGCCCAATACCTTTGACTTTCGTCAGCTCGACAATGACGTCGTCATTGGACAATTGGTCTAATTGGGATAATTGGACTGATTGGTCTGATACTTTTTGCGCCAGATCGCGGATGAAGCGGGCTTTGGCCCAGGACATGCCGGTGTTGCGAAGTTTTTCTTCTGAAAATTTCAACACACCCTGGGGTGTCACACTCCGTTTACCAAAAAGTTTATCAAATCGGTCGCAGAGCACATCGGCAACTTTTCCAGACAACTGCTGACCGATAATCTCGTGACACAAACTCTGAAAATATTTTGCCGGTGGGCGTTTGGAAATCGGCTGAAGTGAAATTTTTTGAAGAAGAGTAAAAAAAATTGGATCGGCGGATTGAAAGTGAGAAGTGATGGGATTTTTTACCATTTAAAATGCGCAAACGCTCTATTTGCTTCTGCCATGCGATGAACGGTATCCCTTTTTTTGATGGCTTCCCCTACTCCCTTGGCACCATCGAGTAGTTCAGCGGCTAATTTTTCTGCGAATGTATGATACTCTTTGTTGGATCGTTTGGTGGCAAACTGTATGATCCATCGGAGTGCCAATGCAATCCGGCGGTCGCCGCGCACCTCATTGGGGACTTGGTAGGATGCTCCACCCACTCTCCTGGCTTTCACTTCCATCTTGGGACCGACGGTGGCGACGGCCAATTCAAATGTTTTCACCGGGTCCTCGCCTTTTTCTTTCATAATATCAAAAGACTTGTAAACAACTGATTCTGCCACCCGCTTTTTACCGGAGAACATGATCCGGTTGATCAATCGGGATACAAGCCGATTTCCGTACATCGGATCCGGCGGTAATAGGACTTTTTTGGTTCGTTTTCCTCGCATACTATTATGAAGCAGCTGCAGCAGCCGGACCGGAGGTGGTTTTTGCCCCGTAGCGGCTTCTTCCTTGGCGTCGATTTTCTACTCCGGCGGCATCATATTTGCCGCGGACGATGTGATACTTGACACCCGGAAGATCCGGCACGCGACCGCCGCGCACCAAGACAATGGCGTGCTCGGTGATGCTGTGGCCGATACCCGGAATGTAGGCGGTCACTTCCAACTTATTGGACAGCCGGACACGGGCTACTTTGCGCAGAGCCGAATTTGGCTTTTTGGGCGTCATGGTACGGACCAACGTGACGACTCCTCGCTTAAACGGAGCCGGCAAAGACGAACTCGTTGAATCCTTGGCATTATAAAATTTGCGCAAGGCAGTGGCTTTGATCTTTTTGGTCTTTCGCTTTCGGCCGTATTTGATAAGTTGGTTAATGGTCGGCATGTTAATTCTGTATCCTTGCTCTTTCCGGATCAACCGGGATGAGTCGGCCGATGATAACATTTTCTTTAAGACCCAGCAAATGATCCTCACGGCTTTCGAGGGCCGCATCCGTTAAAACATTGGTCGTTTCC
>JAGVFE010000002.1 GCA_020057765.1 Candidatus Woesebacteria bacterium
CCCCTCCGTATCCGTTCTCTCCCAGCCATCCTTTTGAGAACTCAAAGATGGCATGGCAGTCCCCCATCATGGTTGAGACCGTTGGCCTGCCGGACGATCTGCCATAGCCCCTGTAATCCACCACCAGGAAATTCATGCCCATGCGATTGTAAACAGGCCCAAATTCATCATAGTCACTGGCGATTTCACCGTTTCCGTGAAAGAAAAGGATATTCGGGGCCGTTTTTTCTGTCATATGGAAACGTCCGCCCACCAGAATATTGCTCTCCGCCGGGATCAACACGTCGATTGTGTTCGCAGCTCTTGCAATCGACCCATATTCATGCCTTGGATGGAAAAGCCCCATGAGGATTTCAGGACGGTCCAGGTGGGAATAGTCGATATCAGATCTCTCTATCATTTTGACAAATCCTTTTTTATTGTAGTCATGACTCTATGGAAATCGGGATATGCGGCAGCTTTCGTTTGGTAATGTTGAAGACACCTCCACATGCCTTCGCTCTAAGCGCTACTTCCGGGTGGATGAGGTAGCTGTCTATTTCGCCATCTCTGCGCGGACTGTCTACCGCCTCTTGGACGAAGGCGATCTGCAGGCGAGTCGGATCCGGGGCTGCGTTCGGGTGTCGGCGGAGGAGATCCGGAGGTTTGAGGAGATCCTGGTTGAAACGGAACATTACCGAAAGTGATTAAAGATCGATCTGACGCACTCCATCTGATGTTATTTTGAGCACTCAAACCCTTCAGCGACCATTCTTGTACGGATCTCAAGTAATTTTGGACATTGAAAATCGGGCGGGATCCTATTTGGTATCCGGGCGGCTATACCAACAAGCTTCTTTTCATCGGGTGTCAAAAGGTTTTTCTTTTCAGCCCAATATATAAGTTGTTGCCAATACTTGCCACCAAGCTGAACAACCTCTGCCTGCTCGGCAATTCCAGTGTCCGTCGTTTGCAGTTTTTTCGCATCTTTTTTTGCAGCCAGAAATTCAGTTCTATCAATCAAATCTGCACTGAATAATGGGAATAATGCTATTTTGAGACATTCTACCCGCTCCCAGCAGAGTTTTTTCTTGCACCACTCTGTAACATTATCGACGGGCCGGTCTTCGGCCACGATCGTGTTAAAAACGGCCTCAGCTATCTGTTCGAGCTGTCGCTCCATTCCTTGTGAAAGACGTTGCTGATTCCATATAGTCCGGAAGTCGAGAACTTTGTCGTTTGCTACTGTTCTGATCAGCAGAGCGAGTTTGGCAATTGTATAGGCAACGACGTTAGCCCTGTAACCACCTTGATACCACGATTGTCTTGATACCATCCGTTCCGTGTATTTCCAGATGATTGCGCGCGTCACAATGTTTTTGAAATGCTCCTCATTGAAATCGGAATCGGACACTTTTCATAATTCGTCAATGTGTTCTGCAAAATTTCTGAAATTCTTTTGCGCACCGAGGCTTATAATATGAGGGATTCCCCGCCATGCATTTTCGTACTTGGCAAGGTCAGTTTTTATAATCAGTTGTTCGCGTGGATTCTGCTGTAAAAATCTGCGCTTCTCTGCCGATGACATCCTCACACAAAAGCACTCAACTGGGGAAATAAAACATGGTTGAGGCTTCTGTCTGGCTGTGTACATAGAAAGCTGTTGGCTCATTGCGAAAAATAAGATCAGTGTGTGGCAGAGTCATAAATCACTTCACGGTGAAACTTTAAAAATTCGGGATGAGGAGCGGATACATTATTTGATGGCACTCGAATTTTCCCATTGGTGTTGAGAAGTTGATAAATTTTTGGAGGGACAATATTCTTCACTATGATATCGCCAGAGTCTGCCACTGAGATAAGGCCGTGGTCAAACATCCAATGGACGGTGCGGCAAAGGGCAATGCCGTTTCTCACCGAATCGGGACCATTAAATTTAACAGGCCTGATATGAGCGGCTTCCACCTCCGTGATACCTCGGTCATTCTTTATAGTAATCCCTGTCATTGCACAAGTTAAACCGTATTCCTCTTTCACCAACCTTGCGAATGCAGCTTCACGAAAGGGTCTTTCGATAATTTGTTGAATTACAGGTCGTTTTGAATCAAAAGTGACCAATGGCTCAGCAACTTCTTGTTTATTTTTTTCGTTTATCTGTGCCAATCCGGCTGCAACAATAGCCTGATACTCCTCATCCTGAATAATTCTAACGGCTCTGCCAAATGCCCCTTTGTTGGTTGAACCATCGGCTTTTTTGAGCCCACTTTCGTAATAGTATGAGCCAATTTTGAAGGGAACCGGTGACGAAAATTCCACATAGTTTTCTACGAAAGCATAGTAATGATCTTTCAAGGCAACATCTTCTTTGATGTGAGTTACACGGGCTGTTGCGAAGTAACATTGACGTCCTGCATGGCCGGCTGGCGAAAGGTCTTCTCTTCTTGGCTCGTAGTATACAATCCAATCACCGATTGTCAGGGTCGCTTGACGTAAATAGGTCTTTGGAAAATGATACATCAATTCAGGAAGGTCATTGTAACTCGGAGTTATTTTTGTTGTGAAAATTGCTTTTGCCATAATCAGGTGCCTTGATCATAGTTCATTTTCGCCAACCTATTAGCATTTTGTATGCGAATATATCAATAACTGGAATAGGCAGCTCGATCTTATCCAAAGTATCCCTTCCTCAGTTCC
>JAGVFE010000025.1 GCA_020057765.1 Candidatus Woesebacteria bacterium
GTCTGCTTCTGGTCGTTGGATTCTGGTGGAACGAGACGGTTTACAGCAAATCCAAAACCTACATCACGGACCGCCGCATCATCCGTTTTGAAGTCATGACGCCGTTTTTTACGACCAAACGCGCTCTGTTCTGGAATGAAGCACTCAAGACAAAAGGCTACGCGCCCAACATTTTCTGGAAAATGCTTAAAATTGGGAAAGTCCGCGTCGAGCCGCAGCTGGCAGAAGGGGAAGATGTCCTGGTCCACGATATCTACATGTACGACGATGTGTCCAACTACATTGATAAAATCCTTTTTACCTTCAAAAACAAACCCGCCGAAGTTTCTCTCATCAAACCCTTCATCCCCAAACCCCGCGGTCACCGCGATACTTCCAGTCCTTGACTGATATCGTTTGCTTATGATATAAAGACAATACTTCTCGATGGCATGAGATCTCACCAACCTCAAAGAGAAGCGCTCTATCTGCGTAAAGATAGTAATTAAGATCACTGAATCTTGGATGGAACCACCCTGAGCATAGTCGAAGGGTTCCAAGAGAAGGTGGTTTTTTTGTTGTATGAAGAATGAAAATCCAACGAGTTTAAAAGACCATAGACAAATAGGCCAAGAGCAAGAATTGTTTTTTGTTCATGAATACGCTCCTGGTGCTATTTTTTGGCTTCCGAAAGGCTGGATAATTTATCAACAGCTCGTGCAATTCATCCGAGAAAAAATTAAAGACGAGGGCTACCATGAAATCTCAACTCCTGTAATGATTAAAAACGACCTTTTTAAGAAATCCGGCCACTGGGAACACTTCGGAGAGCATAATATGTTCAACCTTCCAGTCTACGAAAATGAAGAGGCAAAGGATTTAAAATTTCCCGAAGTAAATTATTCGCTTAAGCCAATGAACTGTCCCGAAGCCGCGCTTGTTTTCGCTCACAAACAAAGGAGTATAAAGAACTTCCTATAAAACTAAGTGAATTTGGAATTTTACATCGACGAGAACTATCTGGAGTACTTGGAGGACTTTTGAGAGTTAGACAATTTACGATAGACGACGCACATCTATTTGTAAAGCCGGAGCAAATTATGGAAGAAATTCATAAACTACTAGCTTTGGTAATGGATTTTTATACGTCACTAGGGTTTAAACCAAGATTCTATCTGGCAACGAGACCAGATAAAGCCATGGGCGATCCAGAAATGTGGAAGATGGCAGAGCGGAATCTTGAGGAAGCACTTAAACAAACCAAAGTTACGTACGAAATAAAAGAAAAGGATGGAGCTTTTTACGGACCTAAAATAGATTCTCACATTGAAGACTCACAGGGGCGAGATTGGCAACTAGCCACTATCCAACTTGATTTTATGATGCCAGAAAGATTGGAGCTTGAATATATAGATTCCAAAGGCCAACAGGTGAGGCCTGTTATGATCCACCGAGGAATATTTGGATCTGTAGAACGTTTTATTGGTATGCTCATAGAGCATTTTCAAGGCGCGTTCCCGTTGTGGTTAGCACCGGTACAAATAGCGATCATTCCCATCGCCGAACGTCACAATGCAGCCGCGCAAGAGGTTGCAGCCAAACTCAAAGACGCAGGAATTCGCGTCGAGGTAGACGACCGAAACGAGCGGATGCAGGCCAAGATACGCGATCTCACATTGCAAAAGGTGCCATACCTGGGTATAATCGGAAACAAAGAAGTCGACAACCAAACGATTTCTGTGCGAACGCGCAGCGGGCAGGATCTGATGGCGATGTCCATTGAGGACCTGGTCCGTAAGCTAAAAGACGAGATTGAATCAAAAGCGTAAATTTTACCGCCTCAATTACCAGATCATCAGTCCGCAATTGCGGCTCTTGGATGAAACGGGTAAACAAATTGGAGTCGTTTCCAAAATCGAGGCATTGCAAAAAGCAAAGGAGTTGGGCATTGATGTGGTGGAGATTGCGCCAAATGCCAAGCCGCCGGTTGCCAAACTGATTGACTATAAAAAGTTTAAGTACCAAGAGGCCAAAAAGGAACGGGAATCACACAAAACGACCAAGCACGTGGGAGTCAAAGAAGTCCGACTAAGGCCGTTTATCGGCCAGCACGACTTTGACACGAGACTCAAACAGGCAAAAGCATTTTTGGATGAAGGCAATCAGTTGAAAGTGAATGTATTTTTTAAAGGACGGGAGTTATACAAAAAAGAATTCGGCTTTGAAGTGATGAAACGATTTTTAAGCGGCCTCGAAAATGTCAAAGTCGTCCGCGAGCCGAGACTCGAAGGAAAAATACTCGTTGCGATGGTAGTAAATGATACGAAGAAAAGCACATAACTATGAAAAAAATGAAGACGAAAAAAATTATCACCAAACGTTTTCGGAAAACCGGAACCGGCAAAATCATGCACCGAACACAGGGGATGAGACATTTGCGGAGCAACAAAAATAAATCGCGCCAGCGCCGGCAAAATAAATCGCAGGTCGTGACCACGAGGGCTTTTGCGAGAATGATTTCACAACACCTATGAGAGTCAAACGAGGAGTTACCACTCACGCAAAACACAAAAAACTTTTAATAGCCAATAAAGGCTACCGAATGACCAAACGCCGAAACGTGCGCGTGGCGCGCGAAGCATTTCTTCATGCAGGCGAGTATGCTTTTGCCGGACGAAAAAACAGGAAACGAGACTTTCGGCAAATGTGGATTTTGCGTATTGGGCAAGCGGTAAAATTACGCGGACTTTCCTACAGTTCTTTTATCCATAAACTCAAAGTGGCAAACATTGATTTAGACCGAAAAATCCTTTCCAATCTCGTTGTCGAAAGCCCTGAGGCGTTTTCAAAAATCGTTGACAAAGTAACAAGCGTCAACTAAGATAAATGCATGGTAAAACAAAATGGTCAGCTGACGAAAGAATATCTCAATTGGCTTTTTGAGACGAAACTCGATCTGGTTCTTGAAGAAAAATTAGACAATAAACTCAAACCACTACACGACAAGTTTGACCAGTTGTTCAAAAAGCTTGATTGGTTCGCCGGAAAGTATACGAAGTTTGACCAAGAAGGATCTCTTCAAGCGGAGAAAATATCTGCACTTGATGAGAGAGTTGAAAAACTTGAACAGAATGCTCGTGTTGTAGTACAATAGCACCATGACACCCCAAAATATCTCAATGCTGAGCTTTATCGAAGCATTCTTTACCTCCAGACGAGGAGGTTCTTTGGGTTGCAGAAAGTAAGCAATTTTTTATATCAAATTTACCCAAGAACCTCCGAAAGGAGGTTTTTTGATGGAATAAAGGAGGTGATTTAATTATGCCAGAAACAATATTAAGTGCACTTAAATCGGTTGCATATCATAGGGAATGCCAACATGATAAAGGCAATTGGCCGGAAAGTCCGAAATTGAAGGACCCCTTGGCTATGTTGGAGCACTTACAGCGAATTGTCCAAAGTGGATCAAAATCTGATTATCGAGACTATGTTCAATTAATTAGTGATCCGGTGTTGAGCGATTTGGACGGTGTAAAGGCAGTAGTAAATATTCTATTTCGGAAACAATAATTGGCTTGCGTCCAGCACAGTAAGTCAATACAATATTTAGAAGCTATGGACGAATCTTTAACTGCACCGCAATTCATCGGCTACGTCATCGAGGCTGAACAGCAAGCCAAAGCACTGCTTGGGTCGTCGAATGCATCAATTGATGAATTACGAATAAAACTCTTCGGCAACAAGAGTGAATTTTCGCGCCTCACGAAGAAAATCCGCGACGTCATCCCGTCTGATAGGCAACAAGCAGGAATAGTGTTAAACGAGGTCAAACGCAAAATCGAAAAACAACTCAATGACTCGTCAAGCGTCAAGCGTCAAGCGTCAAACAAAGAATTCTTTGATGTCACCGCCCCGGGAATTCCGCCACCAGTCGGGCACCTCCACATCGTCACCCAGGCCATCATGGAAATCACCAGAATTTTTGAACGCATCGGATTTACCCGCGTGCGACACCCCGAAGTGGATTGGGATTGGTATCCATTTGAATCGCTCAACATGCCGCCCAATCACCCGGCGCGCGATGAGTGGGAAACGTTTTTCATAGGATTGTCAGACAAACAGGGTCAAATCGTTCTTACTCCCCATACCAGTAACGGACAAGTCCGGGAAATGGAGAAGGGGAAACTGCCGATACGCATGATCAATATCGCCAAATGCTATCGTAGGCAGTCAGACGTGTCGCATGTACCAATGTTTCACCAGTTTGAAGGTATGTACATAGATAAAGGGGTAACGATCGGCGACCTGACCGGCGTATTTAATTTCTTTGTAAAAAATTACTACGGTCCGGACCGCAAAATTCGATTACGGCCATTTCATTTTCAATTTACCGAACCTTCGTTTGAAGTTGACATCAACTGTGGTATCTGTTTGGGCAAGGGCTGTAAGTTATGTAAAGAAGGCTGGCTGGAACTTGGCGGTGCGGGCATGGTACACCCCGTCGTCCTCAAAAACGGTGGCATTGATCCGGATGTATACAATGGATTTGCCTTTGGCTGGGGCGTTGAACGTGCATACATGATGAAATCCGGAACCAAACTCGACGACATTAGAATGCTTTATGGCAACGATGTACGGTTTTTAAAGCAATTTTAACTATGAATATATTAGTACCAGACTCATGGTTGCGAGAATTCCTCATTACGAAGGCAACCTCTGAACAGATCAAGGAGTATCTCTCTTTATGCGGCCCATCTGTGGAGCGGATGCATCGTGACAACGGAGAAATAATTTACGATATTGAAGTTACCAGCAACCGGCCGGATTCGATGTCTGTCTTGGGAATTGCCCGGGAAGCAACGGCAATTTTGCCGAGATTTGGCATATCAGCTAAATTGACAAACGATCCTTATCAACAAAGACTAAAGACTCAAGACTTAAGACTTAAGACAACCAAAAAACTCAATATTAAAACTGATTCAACACTCAATCCCCGGTGGACAAGCGTGGTTATCGAAAATGTTACAGTCGGGCCATCCCCGGCCTGGCTCAAAAAAAGGCTGGAGGCAACCGGCATTCGCTCGCTTAACACGATCGTCGATATCACCAACTACATCATGCGAGCCTA
>JAGVFE010000111.1 GCA_020057765.1 Candidatus Woesebacteria bacterium
CGGACTGGGAGAACTGTTCCGGAAGAAAAAAACGGCGTTCGGATTTGAAATTGTCCTCCGCGGCGGGTATTTGTATTTTTTTGCCGTCTGTGAGCGGATGGCTGTTGATCTAATCCGCGGGCAACTATTTTCCCAATATCCGCATCTGGAGCTAACTGAAGTTGCAGATTACGCGGGTACGTTTGCTACATTGTCAACGATTGCGACGGTAAAATTGGAGCGGCCGGACGCCTATCCCATCAAAACTTACAAAGATCTTACCATGATTTTTTAATGAATCTCTCCGGTTTGGCTACATCAGTTGCCAAAGATGAGGTTGTGGCAATCCAATTGGTCCTTGAGCCCATTGATACCGACGCCGCCGGATATAAACTTGCGGAGGCGGCCGGTTCCGCCTGGCGGTCAACACTACGGAAAAATTCATCACTCCGGCCGGCATTGGAAGAGGCTGAGTACGAAAAATTGGCCCACACATTGTTTTGTACAACCATTCGTGTGGCGGCACATTCGAACACAAAATCCGACGCGCTCACGACATCAGTCCTGTCGCTTTTTAAATTATTAGACAACACCAATGTCAACGATCTGAAGCTTTGGAAAAAAACAAATCATCCAGAGGGGGGTGCGGCATTTGCGCGCCGGCTCCTTGACAATAAAACATTCAGATTGAGTTCAGCCGAGGTTGCTACCCTTTTCCATCTTCCGTTTGTCGGTGCTGTCATAGCACAGGTTTCCCAGGTCAAAACAAAAACAGCTGAACCGCCCAATGAGCTTCCGGTAGTACCCGGGGTCATTCCATTTGCCGCAACCAATTTCCGCGGTGTCCAAACGGAATTCGGCATTAAACGGGAAGACCGGAGGAAGCATCTCTACATCGTCGGGAAAACCGGAGTAGGGAAAAGCAAACTCATTGAACACCTGGCTCTGGCTGACATCAAAGAGGGGAAAGGGTGCGTCGTCATGGACCCCCACGGGGATTTGGCAGAGGAACTCCTCCGGTATATCCCACGAGAGCGGCTCTATGACGTCATATACTTTAACCCAGCCGATACGGATTTCCCCATGAGTTTTAATCCGCTTGAAGGAGTCGGATCATTTGAGTTCCGGCAAAGTGTCGTGTTTGGATTTATCTCCATATTTAAAAAACTTTTTGGATTTACGTGGAACCAACGGCTCGAACACGTCTTGCGCTTTACCACACTGGCTCTCTTGGACGTTCCGGGTGCCACCGTATTGGGGATAACCAAAATGCTTTCCAATACCCAGTACCGGCAGGAAGTGATTGCAAAAATTGCCGACCCGTTAGTGAAGAAATTTTGGTCTACGGAGTTTTCCTCCTGGAACGATCAGTATGCCGGGGAAGCAATCACGCCGATAATTAACAAAGTGGGCCAGTTTGTGGCCAACCCCGTCATCCGGAATATCGTGGGACAGTCCAAAAGCACGATAAAGCTTGATGAGATCATCAACAACGAAAAAATTCTCATTGCCAATTTTTCCATCGGAAAACTCGGTGAGGAAAACAGCGCCCTGTTAGGGGCTATGTTTATTACCAAATTGTGGCAGGCGGCTGTGGCCCGAGCGGCAATACCGGAATCAGACCGGAAAGATACGTATCTTTATATTGATGAATTTCAAAGTTTTGCAACGGGCGCCTTTGCCAATATTTTATCCGAAGCCAGAAAATACCGGTTGAATTTGACGGTTGCCCACCAATACATGAAGCAATTGCCCGAAGAAATCCGTTCAACCGTTTTTGGCAATGTGGGATCCATCTTGTCGTTCCGGGTCGGGGGAGAGGACGCGGCAGTTTTGGAAAAAGAGTACACCCCGACGTTTGTCCCGGAGGATTTTATGAATCTGGATATGCGGAATTTTTATGTGAAAATGATCATCGACGGGCAAACCGCCCGGCCGTTTTCCGGGAAAACCCTGGATTTCCCCAAGCCGGACAATGATCTCATCAACGACGTGATAAAAATTTCGCGCGAACGGTGGGCAACATCCCGGGATCAGGCGGAAAAGGAAGTTGCCAGCCAAGACGAGGGCGGGATCACGACGACACCTGCGACGCCGCCGGGATTTGGTGAGCCGATTATTTGATGGCCTCAACAGCCTTTTCGTATGCCTCTTTTTCGTATTGTTTATTGAGGATGCAGAATTTTTTGTGCGTCAGCCCCACGCAGCCGAAACAGTTGTGGCAATCTTTGCAGTCCGTCAGGTACGATGAATCGTAGCAATTGCTGGACCAATCCACGCGGTCGCAGTTAAATAATTTCGACGAGTCGCGGCACTCGTAGCAAAGCTCGACATGCGCGCATTGGGTGAGGTCGTAGGAGTTTTTGCAGTAAAAGCTGTCGTAGAGGTAGCCGCAATTTTCATTTCTTGCTGCGTCAAAACAGAGGTAGCAGTTGCTGCTGTAGTGGACGTGATTGCCGTAGTCGCAGTTTTCCGAGTGGGTGACGTTGGTGGGGCCCAGGGGGTAGCAGGAGATGAGTTCTTTGAGTTTTTTGAGATGCTCCTCCGGCGGATTTTTGGCAAGTTTGGCAACTTCTGCCTCATAGGTCTCCTTTGTATATTGTTTATTGAAGATGCAATACTGTTTTTGCCTGAGATGCGTGCAGCCAAACAGATCATGTCCATCCATGCAGTCCCAACAAAACGCGCTGTCATAGAGCCGGGCACAGTACTCGAGGTACATGCCGTTATACGTTTTATAGCAGTCCACGCACTCGTAGAGCATTTCACTATCGATACAGTAGTCGGTGTCAATACAGTCAACAATTCTGGCCCCGTCAAACGAGTACAAACAGTTCTTGCAGTAGGCGCAGTCAAAACAGAAGTAACAGTTCCCTGAATGGTACACGTAGCCGGCAAATTCACAGTTTTCGGTGTCCAGGCTGTAGGTGGGGGAACGGGAAAGCGACTGCCTCAGGCATTGGTAGTCGGCAAGAAATACATCAAATGTCATGGCTGGATCGGGTCGTTTTTTTCAAAATAGGCGAGGTAACAGGCTTTGCACAATATTTTGCTCGTGACATTCGTTGGGTCGTAGGAGGTCACCATGGAGGAGCCGCACTCCTGGCATGTGGTACGGAAAAGGCTTCGTTGCCCCCGGCCTTCCAGTCTCCTAAGCTGGCGATCGGATGGGCACAGAGTCGGCAGAGGGAGGCCCTTCTTTTTGAGGAACTCCTGTTCCTGGTCAATGATGAGAAATTTTTTGCCGCACGTAGTGCAGGTGGCCGTTCTGTCTGCCATAGGTTCTGATTGCATAGTAGCACAATTATTACTACACTAAGCGATGCGTCTTCTTATGGAACAGTCAACAAAACCATTGGAATTTCAGGCGACAGCTGAATGGGTGAAACGGCTGGCCGGGGATTATTACCACGTGCGTTTTTCTCTCACCAAGCCGGATACGATATCATTTGTCGCCGGGCAATACGTCATTTTCGACCTTCCGCCACCGAAAAGACGACACACTATGTCTTTGGTGTCCACACCGAGTGACCACCATGCCATTGACATTTTGCAAAGCGTGGCGCCCATGGGGCAGGGGTCCAAGTGGGTGCTGGGATTAAAACCAGGGGATCCGGTTTCTTTTGTGGGACCGGTGGGGAAGTTTCTCTTATCAGAAGATACCGGAAGGCAGAAAGTTTTTGTCGCAACTGGCTGCGGGATTGCACCATTTCGGTCCATGCTTCTTGATTATTTAACAACTGGTAGAAATTCTCCAGTCGTACTATACTGGGGACTCCGATTTGAACGTGATGTATTTTGGCAAGAAGAATTGAGAAAACTTGTAGCAGAACACAGAAATTTCCACTATCATGTGACGCTGTCGAAGCCTAGCGAAGCGTGGATGGGGATGAAGGGACGGGTAACCGACCACATCGTTGACAAAGCACCTGCACTTTTGGATTCGGAATTTTATCTGTGCGGGAACCGGGAGATGATTGTGGAAGTTCGCAAACAATTAACAGATAAAGGCGTCTTGGCAGATCAAATTTTTGCGGAAACATTTTTTTAATCTCTATGAATAATCCTTTTGAAAATGCGTTACAACAATTAGGAAAAGCTGCAAAAAAATTTGAGGGTTCCAGGAAACTTCAAGAAACGTTGGCTCTCCTTGCCCAACCCCAGCGGGAGATTCACGTCAATGTTCCGGTGGTGATGGATGATGGGAGTCTCAAAATATTTCCCGGATATCGCGTGCAGTACAACAATGCCCGCGGGCCGTTTAAGGGAGGAATAAGATATCACCCGCAGGTGGATTTGGATGAAGTGAAAGCATTGGCCTTCTGGATGGTTATGAAAAACGCGCTCGTTGATATTCCATACGGCGGGGCAAAGGGCGGTGTTGCGGTTGATCCAAAAACATTATCTGCCGGAGAGCTGGAGCGGCTGACCCGCGCCTACACCCGGGCCATAGCCCCGGACATTGGGCCATACGTTGATATCCCCGGGCCGGATGTCAACACCAATGAGACCATCATGACGTGGATGGCGGAAGAATACATTTCAAATCTCAAATCACAAACCCCAATGTCCAAAGAAGAAAAAGAAAAACTTTGGGCGGTAACGACGGGGAAGTCGCTGGACCACGGCGGATCAGAGGGAAGGCATAGTGCCACCGCGCAAGGGGCGTGGTATGTGTTTTCCGCCTTTGCGGAGAAACTTAACATCACGAAAAAATCAACCATTGCCATACAGGGGTTTGGCAATGCCGGATATTATTTTGCCAAGCAATTGCACGATCACGGGTACAAAGTAGTTGCCGTTTCCGATAGCAAAGGAGCTGTGTATGTTCCTGAAGGGCTGGATCCGGATGCCACGATGAAATGCAAAGAAGAAAAGGGGACGGTTGCGGGCTGTTACTGCAAAGGGTCAGTGTGTGACGTGCGCTTCGGCAAGCCCATTCCTTCGGAGAAAATTTTTTCGCTTCCTGTGGATATCCTTATTCCTTCGGCTTTGGAAAATGCCATCCATAAAGATAATGCAAAGGATATAGCCGCAAAGATTATTTTTGAATTAGCCAACGGGCCGACAACGCCGGAGGCAGATGAGATTCTTGCCAAAAAAGGTGTGACTGTCGTTCCCGATATTTTAACCAACGCCGGCGGGGTAACGGTTTCGTATTTTGAGTGGGAGCAAAATCTCCATGGCCTCCATTGGAGCGAGAAAGAAGTCAACAAGAAATTGAAATTAAAAATGGAGCGGGCGGCGGCCGTCGTCTGGGACACCTCGCAAAAGCTCAACACCACCTTTCGCACCGCAGCATTTGCGGTGGCACTTGAGCGAATACTTCAGGTAAAGGAATAATCACCAAATAAAAAATCCTCCGGGGTGCGGAGGATTTTTTCGGGCTACATCGTAGTAAATCTTATTCTGTTTTCCCTAGTGATAGTGTTGACTTGAAGTATGGATACGGATATCCATGCCTCAAAAATCACTATCACTATGTTCGTTTGTTTTAAGTCCGGCCGGGCATCCTCTTAGGAGGAGGGAATAGGATGCCCGACCGGGAGAAAAGAGCAAACAGAGTATGCCCGGTGGGTGCGGGCACGACGATGTGATCATGGGATCCTAACGGAAACTATACGGGAGTATGTCCCGTGGTACGTCGACTTAGCCTCCGTTAGATCCGCACAGAATTGGGGTCAAGGCGACGACCCCATGATCATTGGGCTCGCGCTTTGATCCCTTTGACTCGCCTGCACTGCGACGAGTTTTCCACGCGTCGATGCCGGCTTCTCGCCATTTCATAGGCGCCTCCTTTTTTCCGATCTTCGAACTAGCTGGCTTGGTTCCCCACACCCTCCGGTCGTTCTTGAGAGTCATTCATTTACCAAAACGAATACGCCAACTTTTTTTACTCTTGCCCCATTGCAACAGTAACGGACAGAAAAAACATGAGATGTTTTCTCAGCCCGTTACTGTTATAAAAACATTACAAACGAATGTTGTAAACGTGCGATGTGATTCCCGTGCCCGAACATTCTCCACCGCAATTTGGCGGAGTATCAAGCAGACATATTATCGCAGAACTGTTTACACCCGTCAATGTAATCGTTTGTAACCGGTTGGCGTAGCATGTATTGTGCAGAAACGAGGATTTACGGCTTTACGAATTTGCTTGCCAGGCGGCGGGCCTGGTTGAGGAAGAATATTTTGAGATGTCACTTTACAGTAATTTTACTCCTATTGACAGGGTTTGCAAAGCAGATTAGAATACGGTGTATCTTTGATGCAGGGTAGACATTTTTCATGAGAAGCAACCAAACACACATACTCCTTTTAAACAGGCAGTTTCTGCGTGTTGATTAGTTTCTCGTGACGTCGGTTCTACGACCCCGCATCAGGCGGGTTTTTTAATGGATTTGATCGGGCCTGTAGCTTAGCTGGTAGAGCGCAGCATTTGCAATGCTGAGGTCACCGGTTCGAATCCGGTCAGGTCCACAAGAAAGTGATAAGTGAAAAGCGATAAGCATAAATTTCTTGTCTCTTGTCACTTATTACGTATCATCAAGAAGCACATTGACAAAAATTAACGACTCTATAGCCATAGGTGCAATTCCTATGCTATAGATTTTTTGAGTAGTTGCATCAGAAGGGGTAATCTATAAATTACCCAATGAACAGCCAGCGTTTCGCTGGGTTCCACGGAAGGTACCGTCTGGTACCTTCCTCTGTTCTCCGCAACAATATTAATGTCGACAATGGATGCCCTGGGTGTTCGTGCCGAGGAAGGACGCATATGGCAGCGATATTCGTCGGGTAGGAGCCATAATCCCGTAATCCGACGGTTTCCGAATGGAGTAATCCTCCCGCTTTTAGCGGGAAACGTATCATAAAGACGGTCGCAAGACTGGGATAGTAATACGTGGGGTACCACCTGAACTGAAACATCTCAGTAAGGTGAGGAAAATAAATACAATTGAGATTCCGTCAGTAGCGGCGAGCGAAAGCGGAACAGCCTAAACCCGGTCATTGTGCGCAAGCGCATCGACCGGGGGTTGAAGGACCCTGGTCTGGGAGAGAAGTGGATAGTGGAACTGCTTGGAATAGCAGACCATAGAACGTGAAAGTCGTGTACATAAAATCGGCTTCTCCCCTCGGGGATTCCTAAGTACCATGGGACACGAAGGTCCTGTGGGAAGCTGGGGGAACCATCCTCCAAGGCTAAATACACGAACGCACCGATAGTGAACGAGTACCGTGAGGGAAAGGTGAAAAGTCCCCCGGAAGGGGAGTGAAATAGTACCTGAAATTGTCGACTAACAAACAGGCAGAGCTCGTGCATGACACCAGAAACTCGTAAAACGGAAATCGGTAACGAAACTCGTATCGTCAAAACGTCAGACGAAACGAGCATCGAATCCGTAGAACGTTCAACGAATTTCTTGTGTTGTGCATGAGTAATGCCGTGCCTATTGAAGAATGAACCGGTGAGTTGTCGTCGTCTGCAAGTCTAAGGTCGATTATTCGACTGGAGGCGTAGCGAAAGCGAGTCCTAATAGGGCCACATACAAGCAGGTGACGTCAGACCCGAAACCAGGGTGAGCTACCCATGAGCAGGGTGAACCCCGACGAAAGTCGGGGGGAGGCCCGAACTCGTCAGAGTTACAAATCTGTGAGATGACTTGTGGGTAGGGGTAATATGCCTAACGAACCTGGAGATAGCTGGTTCTCCCCGAAATGTATTTAGGTACAGCGGTGCATCAAACCACGCAGTGGTAGAGCACTCAATGAATTATTAAGCGTAAGCGAGACGATTCAATGAAACTCCGAATACTGACGTGTGTTATTGCACCAGTGAGACGTGCAGGGCTAAGCTTGTGCGTCGAAAGGGCAACAGCCCGGACTTTCGTCTAAGGCCTCTAACTCTTTGCTCAGTGGTTAAGGAAGTCGCAGTTTTGAGACACCCAGGAGGTTGGCTTAGAAGCAGCCATCCTTTAAAGAAAGCGTAACAGCTCACTGGA
>JAGVFE010000085.1 GCA_020057765.1 Candidatus Woesebacteria bacterium
AGGCGCTCGAGACGCTGGCCGAAATTGCCGGAGTCAAGCTCGAGCGACGCCAAGCGGATACGCCGGAAGCTAAGCTAAAACAAAAAATCTACGAGGTCAATCACTTGGCAAGCGAGTTTTACCATTATCTTTTGACAAAACACCCCCTCGGCAAAAAAGCTAGGGATTATCTTAAAGACAGAGGAGTTTCAGAAAAATCTATTACTACGTTTATGCTCGGATACAGTCCGAATAGTTGGGACGGATTAACCAAATATTTACAAAAAAAAGGCTACGACAAAAATTTATTAGAGCAAGCAGGATTACTTGTGTCATCACCGCGCGGCGGATATGATCGGTTTCGTGGCAGGGTGATATTTACCCTCAAAGACCACCGCGGCAACGTCGTCGGTTTTTCTGGTCGACTTTTGGATAGCGATGCAAAAGAAGCAAAGTATATAAATACCTCCGAGACGCCGGTGTATAGCAAAAGCAATGTGCTCTATGGCTTGGACGTGACCAAAGATGCAATCAAAAAGGAAAACGAGGTGGTGTTGGTGGAGGGAGAATTTGACGTGATTTCTTCGTTCCAAGCGGGAATCGGTAATATCGTAGCAATCAAAGGGTCAGCCCTCACAGAGGGTCATGTTAATCTCCTCAAGCGTTTTGCTGAAAAACTTGTGTTTGCCCTTGATAGTGATTTGGCAGGCGATGCAGCAGCCCGACGGGGCATTGTGATTGCAGACAAGGCAGGACTTGAGTTGCGGGTGGCTACCATGCCATCCGGCAAAGACCCAGATGAAGTGGCGCGTCAGAGCGGTGGGCTGCTCAAAAAGGCTATCAAAGAAGCGCAACCAATCTATGATTATTTTATCTCCTCGGCCCTGGCGCGTTTTGATGTGGCATCCGCATACGGCAAGAAAAAAGCAACCGATGAACTGTTGCCGATTGTTGCTGCCATAGACAATCCAATTATCCAAGAACATTACGTCAAAATTTTGGCCAAGACGATCGATGCATCAGAGACTGCCATTGGCGAGGGAATAAAAAAAGCAGCAAAGATATCGATTATGCCGGCTAAGCAATTAGCAAAACAGTCTTCGCCTGATCCTTTAGGCAGGCTCGAAAATCTTGAACTGTATGCCGCCGCGTTAGTTCTTCAGGGAAAAACGCAAGAATTTTTAGAAGAGCTTGTAGGGGCCATTGTCCTTGATCAATTAACGTATCAACCGGTTGGTCAATTGTTGCATCATTTGTCAGCACATCTTAAGAAGAATTCTTCATTTGTCATCAAAGATTTTGCTGACAGCCTACCCAAAGAACTTCTCTCTACCCTAGATGCGGCGTACCTGTGGGATGTGGGAGACTTCGTCGATGACGAAAACAAGCTCATCAAAGAATGGACACATACCATCCGTTTACTTCGGGAAGCACACTTTCGGAAGTCGATTAGCGATGTATCACAGCAACTCAAAAGGGAGGAGGCAGGGAGCACTGAGCATGCTCGTTTAGAAGAAGAGTTAACCCAAGCGACCAAAAACCTCAACGCTCTGGTTAAATCAGCCTCACCCTGATACAATAGGATCGCGCGACGCCATTTCATGGTCAAAACAAAGACCCTTACCTCCATATCTGATCTTATTGCCGAGGGCCGCGAAAACGGCTTCGTCACCCAAGACGATATCCTCGCGTTATTTCCCAAACCCGAAGAGCACATCGCCGAACTTGATGTTCTCTATGACCAACTGATACGCGCCAGGATCGACGTTTTTGAAACGACATCTCAAGACATTGAAAAAGAGGCAAGCAAAAGCATTGCTGATTTGGAAAAAGAAATAGAAGCACTCGTGCGCGCAAGCGACGAAGGCATCTCGGACCCGGTCAGGATGTACCTCAAAGAAATTGGCCGTATTCCGCTGTTGACCTTTGCCGATGAAATTTCTCTGGCCAAGCGCTACGAAAAAGGCGACAAGCGGGCCAAAGCCAGACTCACAGAGAGCAACCTTCGGCTGGTGGTTTCTATTGCCAAAAAATATATTGGCCGCGGCATGAGTCTCCTGGATTTGATCCAAGAAGGCAACCAGGGGCTTATCCGTGCGGTGGAAAAATACGATTGGCGCAAAGGGTATAAATTTTCCACGTACGCTACGTGGTGGATCCGGCAAGCAATCACCCGCGCTATAGCAGATCAAGCGCGAACGATTCGGATTCCTGTTCACATGGTCGAGACGATCAACCGCTTTGTGCGCGCCAGCCGCCGGCTCATGCAGGATCTGGGCCGCGAGCCGAGCCCGGAGGAAGTAGCCAAAGTCATGCAGATAGACGTAACTAAGGTTCGGGAAATCATGAAGGTTTCTCAGGAACCTACCTCACTCGAGACGCCGGTGGGGGACGAAGAAGACAGCCATTTGGGAGATTTTATCTCCGATCCAGGACCCACTCCGTATGACGTCACGTCACGGCAACTACTCAAAGAACACATGGAAGAAGTGTTGGCTACCCTTTCGGACCGCGAGAAGCGGGTTCTTATTTTACGATTCGGACTTGAGGATGGCCGCCCCCGAACTCTTGAGGAAGTCGGGGCTCAGTTCGGCGTTACCCGAGAACGCATACGACAGATAGAAGCCAAAGCGTTACGGAAACTTCGTCACCCATCCAGATCCAAAAAGCTTAAAGATTACCTCGAGTAAATGATATCATGGGATATCCCATGAAACGGTTTCTATTTTTCATTTCCACATTTTTTTTCTTTGCTATGCCCGTTGTGGCCCAAACATGTGATCCAAGCTGCAGCAATGCAGAAGAGTGTAAAAATAAAATAACCAAATGTCAGGAAGCGTGGAATCAGATGGAAGCCGCCAAAAAACCCCACGTGGATACGCTAAGGAAAATGGAGAGCGATATCGCGGTTTTTCAAGCGCGTATTAAAACACTCGAAATTGACATTACCAAAAAAGCTGCAGCCATTAGCTTAGGAGAAAAAGAACTTGCCGGACATTTAGCAATTGCCACCCGTCGCGTACGCCAGTTTTATATCAGAAGTTTTTCTACAAACCCATTGGTCATGTTTTTTTCTTCTGCCTCGGTCGGCTCGTTCTTGCGCACACTTGGCTATCAGCAGACGGTTGTCAATGAAGACAAAAAAGCCATTACCGCAACCGCCGTCTCAGTCCATGGGCTCGAGGAGCGAAAACAAAGTTTAGAAAAAGAGCGGGCAACCCTTGCCTATATTAAAGGAGAAACTGATCGCCGTGCCGAATCTGTGCGCAAACTCGTTGGTGAGGCGAGCGCATATCAGACAAAGCTCTCCGGTATCATTGGTAGTTTAACGGCACTTCAGCAATCGATTTTAAATGCTAAAACCGGAACGTTTCAGACAAGTGTAGGGGATGTACCGCTTGCCGATGACACAGCCAGCCGCCCGGATTATAATCCGGGATTTAGTCCGGCATTTGCGGCATTTAGTTTCGGTGCACCCCACTTTAGAGGGATGAGCCAGTACGGAGCATTTGGCAGAGCAAAGGCAGGTCAGAGTGCTGAGGAAATTCTCAGGGCTTATTACGGGGGTGTGGAAATAAAGAGAGATTATGATTCCGGTAAACAAATAGGCGTGCAGGGTTTTGGACGCATGGATATTGAAACATATGTAAAAAGAATTTATGAGATGCCTGGTTCTTGGGGTGATGAAGGCGGTATGGCAGCACTCAGAGCCCAGGCGGTTGCGGCCAGGTCGTATGCGCTAGCTTGGACCAGGGAAGGGACCGGAGGGGATATTTGTACGAACCAAAATTGTCAGGTATATAAGAATGCCAACAAAGGAGGAAAATGGGAAGAGGCGGTAAATGATACCAAAGGATGGGTGCTCTATAAAGACGGAAAGATCGTGAGCTCATGGTATGCCTCAACGTCAGGAGGATATCAGGAGTCGTATAATGCATTGGCGTATTTGCATGACGGTAGCACGCTAAACACCCCGTCATTTTGGGACACATCGTCAGGCCGGTCCGGATGGACATCGTCGGCGTATGAAAAACTTGCCGGTAGCCCGTGGTTTTATAAAGGGTGGTACAGGGGAAATTCCGGAGACAGTTGCGGCAGGAATCATCCGTGGTTGACGGGTGAGGAAATGGCGGATATTCTGAATGCCTGGGTCGTCCTTTTTAACGGAGGTGGCGATAGTTCCAGAGTAACACCGCAAGGATCGTGTTGGGGAGGTAATCCATACAGTGCTGCCGAGTTACGGTCAATAGGAAATTATGCAAGCGTATCAGGGGTAAGTGTCACATATTCTGAAGGAGGGGTGACGGCGACGGTAACGTTTCAAACAGACAAAGGAAGCATATCTATTTCCGGGTCTGATTTTTATAAAGCATTTAATTTACGGGCCCCCGGTCGTATTGCGTTAAAATCAGGTCTCTATAATATTGAAAAGAAGTAGTATACTAACCCAAATGCCTGTTCTTTTTGAAATTCCCAAAAATCGCTTGAAGCACAGCCCGCGACGATCTGCCGGCGGCAAGGGCATGGGGCCGTTGGCTGCGTTTGCCGTCAACCCGACGGGACTGCGGTTTGAAACCCAGCAGGATGATGAAACAGTTCTGCTATTTTTACGTCAGCATTTTGTCCTTAACGTACCGTGGATTATCTTAACAATATTTTTACTCTTTGCGCCGGTTATTCTGTTTCCTCTTTTGGGACGGGCAATGTTGCCAGTGGCGTTCCCGGGAGGGTATATTGTTATTGCAGTACTCGGCTGGTACCTGGTGACGTTTGGCTTTGCGTTTGCCAGTTTTCTCAAGTGGTTTTTTAATATTTATATCGTGACCAATGAACGTATCGTGGACATTGATTTTCTTCACCTCCTCTATAAGCAATTTTCAGAAGCGCGCCTTATCAATATCCAAGATATTAGCTATAAAACCGGCGGGATTATCGAGACCATGTTTAACTTTGGACACGTGCTCATCCAGACTGCCGGTACAGCCCCGAACTTTGATTTCGACTCAGTACCCAATCCCCAACAAGTTGTCAAAATTATTTCAGAAGCAGGCGAAGCAGCCAAGAAACGAGGCGTATGATATCACCTGAATTTCCAACTGTTGCGTTGTTCGGACTCAAAATTCTCATACTCGTCGGCATTGGAGTTTATGCGATTTTTGCGTTGGTCATGGTGCAGCAGACGAGGCTCATGGCAAACGTGCTTGAGGATCCGCTTGAAGCTGTGCTGAAAATTATTTCCGTGTCTCACCTGGTTGCCGCGGTCTTACTTTTTCTCCTGGCACTCATCCTTTTGTAAAGACTATAATCGTTATAAATGAGAATGAAGCCCTCCATGGGTTCAGTGGTTGCCCCGACGGACGATTCCCATTGGGGTCAGGTTTTGATTTTACCGACTGCCTACGGCGTGGTTGAAGTTTCCGATGAGGAGGGTCGGGCGCGGGACATTGGGTTGAAGCTTTTAAGCGCACTTTCGGAGCGATTAAGCAATCCGGTGCTTAGCCTCTCCGGCGTTGAAGCAATAGCAAGAGAAGCAGCACACCAAGCAGTGGTGAGTCTTCTCCTGCTGGTTCCGGTTGGGATGACGACATATTTAGTGCTTGCGGGTGAGGGAGCTGTTTACATCAAGCGCGGCGATCGGCTGGCTAAATTATTAAGTGCCGCCGGATCCCTCTCGGGCCAACTACAACCGGCAGATACACTGCTTTTGGTGACAAAACGGTTTGAAACAGCCGTTGGTGATGACCAGTTGAGTGCCGCATTTGATCACCTGGATCCTTCTGCCATTGCCGAAAAGCTCACGGTGCGCCTGGCAGAAGAAGCAGAGGCAGTCGGGGCCGCCGGTCTTGTCTTTTGCGTTGATCACGTCGTGGCAACAGAAGAGGAGGAAATACCCGATCCGGTTGAGCCGGAAGCCCCGATTGCTGCCCCACTTCGTTTTCGGGAACGGCTGAACCCGCGTCGCATGAGGCGTGTCATTGGTCAACGCTTTCCGCGCGTTCGGTATATCTGGCACCGGGGACGCGAGCGATTTGCCGGGAAAAACGGCGTGCTTTTGGCGGTGGTGATTGTTTCGGGCATTTTATTTTTTGGCAGCGTTGTACTGGGAATTCGCAAACAGCTTTCTGTGGGGAGAGATACCCATGTGGCAGGTTCACTTTTGGAGGCGCAATATTCCTATGACGAAGGAGTGGCCTTGTTGGATCTGAATCCCGTCAAGGGAAGAGAACGACTGTCGGAAGCAAAAGTCATCCTTGATGCGTTGGCCGCCACGGTGTCTGCCAAAACCAAAACCGGTCGGCAGATTGCAACACTTTCCAAAGAAGTCAGCGACCGCTTGATGATAGC
>JAGVFE010000122.1 GCA_020057765.1 Candidatus Woesebacteria bacterium
AGCGCCTCAATAAAATCCACGTGCTCATACTCCATGACAAAGTCAATGACACTTCCGCCTTTGCCGCAACCAAAACAATGCCACGTAGCCCGTTCCGGAGAAACGATAAATGACGGAGTTTTTTCGCTATGAAACGGACACAGCGCTTTCCAATGCCGTCCGGCTTTTTTTAGAGCAACCCTCGCGCCAACAATATCGACAATATTGAGCCGGGATTTAACTTCATCAATGTCAGTCATGGTGGCCGAAGCATACCACGATTATGACAAAACCGGAAGCTGAAAGGGTGTTTTTAGATGAGCACGATATGTCTCAATGATATCTCGGTGATCGAAGGCAAGCTCTTCCGGAGGGGGAAGACTCTCAAGGGGCATCCATATAATTTCAGCTGATTCGGTATCTCTTTGCTCCGCCTTTTTGATTGGTTTCACAATAAAACTCAATGCCACGTTCTGCCGATCTTCTTTCGGCCGATCTGGACGGGTAATGATGGAAAACAAAGAAATAATTTCCCCGTCCCAACCGGTTTCTTCTTTTAGCTCTCGAAGCGCGCCAGCCGCTGCCGTCTCGTCGCGGTTAAGAAATCCACCCGGCAAACAGAGCAATCCACCATTGGTCAACTTTGCTGCTCGTTTTTCAAGGAGAATTTTTCCATCTTGGACCACAATTGCATGCACGACAACATGACGCAACAACCCTTCGTTCCCATTTTCAAATGTACAGCTAATCATAATTTTACGACGATTGTATCACCCCGACAAAATCTATTTTCGGAAACGTTTTCCGCACAAGTCCCCAAAATTTTTCCGACAAATTTTGAGAAAACAAACCGTATTTTCCAGTTGCCATGTTGCTGCAAAGCCGGCGCTCATAGTCTCTTATAATTTCAACCACTTCCCTGCCGTACTGATTGAAAAGCTTTTGCCACTCCTTGGGGTTGAGCATATATTCGCGGTGGATATCAGGAAAATTATCAAAGAGCTCTTTATGCTCTTCCATCATCTTGATAACCATTTTCTGATACTCACGCATACCGTAAGTTCAATCAAAGAGAGAGTTTTGTAATATCGTCCATCGGAAAATCGCCGGGATTATTGGTGACCAGCGTCGCGCTGTAGAGCTTGCACGTTGCGGCAATCAACGCATCCGGTAGTCGAAGCCCAGGCTTCTGTTTGAGAAACTGTCGTTTGTAGTCGCTTGCCGTACGCGCGACAGCCGTATCAACCGGCGTCGTTCCTAAACGATCAAGGAGCGCTAAAAATTTATCGCGCTCAACATCCTGTCCGCCGCTTAAAAACTCAGCGGCCACGATGGAAGAAACGATGAGTTGTTTTGACGTGATCCACGTCTTTACGCGCGTCGCGGCCGGCTCCTCCCCATGAAAGGCGTAAATGAATATATTCGTATCGGGAAGGTAGAGATCCATACTAGCGCCATTCATCACGAATTTTCTTTCGCCATGCCTCCACCGCGCCTTTATTTTTCCAGTGAGGGTGGGTGGTTTTCCACTTCCCGGCCCCGACAAAATTATTTGCAACGGCGGATAACTCCCGAGCTTCCTCTTCCTCGGAAAGGAGGCGGATAACGGCGGCTTTCCGAAGGTATTCAGAAAGCGACTCGCCCAAAAGTCTCCCTTTTGCCTCTACGGCGCGCTTAATCGCCCAGGTAAGCGAAATCTGGGTGCGCACGGAAGTTTCCTGGTCCTGAAGCAATGGATGAATCATATGATGTAATACTAATACATCATGAATTATTTGTCAATACGGCCGGTTGTGTCCGGGCGACTTTGGAACTCTTTGTGGTAAATAGTCTGATTGAGGATGAGACGGAGGTCGTGTTTGGTTAGTAATCGCCGGACCAAAACATCCAGCTCCTCCCGATACGCCTTGGACTGGGAAGAATAAAACTTTTCAACAACTGCTCTCTCCTCCCTTTTCATTTCTTCCATAAGTCTGTTTCGGATATAAGAGGACAGATTGAGGTGTTCTACAAATATATCGCGCGTGCCGCTCTGTGCAATGGCAGCCATCAGCCGGTCCAGGGCGTCTTCTTGTGCCACAAAATGCGGGAGTAAAGGCCCGATAAACGCATACGTTTTTATACCTTCCTTATGTAATGCGGCAAGGGCAGTAATACGGCGCGACGACGGGGGTGCGTACGTTTCAAAAAATCGGGAAACGCCATCGTCCGTGGACGTGACGGTCAGCCCCACGGATACGCGTGGCAGTTTTTTAAAAAGATCGATATCCCGTAGAACCAGATCTGACTTGGTCAGAATACTCACGAGACCGCCGAAGCCAAACGCGATAAGCTCTTCGAGGCACCGCCTGGTCAACCGATATTTTGCCTCCATTCCCTGGTACGGGTCCGTGACGGAAGAAAAGAATATTTCTTTACCGACTCCTTTATTTTTGAGCTTTTTGGGCAACTCCGCCCGGAGGAGTTCCGGCGCGTTTGTTTTGGCATATACGTACTCGCCCCAATCGGCAACGGTTTTCCCTACAAACCTGCCCATGAAGCTTGCGTAGCAATACTTGCACGCAAACCGACAGCCGATGTAGGGATTGACGACAAAATCAATCCCGGGTATCCCGCAGCGGTTAAGAATCGATTTTGCCGCAATTTTCCGAAAGTCCATAAATTATATATATGGTTTGACAAGTTTTTCTACTTCAGATATGTTTCTTGTTTCCATCAATTGCTTGATGAGTGCGTTTGCACCACGAAACGACCGTACGTATATTTTGAAATACTTTTTCATGGCGACGAACCTCTGTGTATTCGGATAGGTGTCGCAGTACAATTTTGTATGTTTGAGAAGTAGCTGCAACGACTCTATGCTGGTGTGTTTTTTGGGAATTTTCTCAAACACCCAGGGGTTATGAAACACTCCTTTTCCGATCATCACGCCGTCCACCCCATGGGTGGTGTGTGCCTGCTGCGCTTGCTCTCTACTGGCAATATCTCCATTGCCGATGATCGCCGTTGACGGAGCCAGGTCATCCCGAAGCGTCACTGCCTTGCCGATCTCCTCCCAGTGCGCCGGAACTTTGGACAGTTCTTTTACCGTTCTCCCGTGAATGGTAAGCGCGTCTATGTTTTGTTTGAGCAAAAAGCC
>JAGVFE010000040.1 GCA_020057765.1 Candidatus Woesebacteria bacterium
AGTGCTCAGTTCGAGTCAGAGGTAGTCTATAACAGTATCCAATCGATGCTGACAAAAAAGGGAGTTATCTTTTTGGACATGGATTCAGGGCTCCGGCAGTACCCGGAGATTGTCAAACAGTACTTCGGTACCATCATCCCGCCGGCAGACAATAAATTTGCCGCACTCAATAGTTCTGTTTGGTCCGGCGGATCGTTTGTCTATATACCTGCTGGCGTTCATGTTGATCTGCCGCTACAGGCGTATTTCCGCATCAACGCTGCCAATATGGGGCAATTTGAACGGACACTCATTATTGCCGAAGAGGGAAGTTACGTGCATTATTTGGAAGGTTGTACAGCTCCCATTTATACGACCGATTCTCTCCACAGCGCAGTCGTCGAGATTATTGTGAAAAAAGGAGCGCGGGTCCGCTACACTACGATTCAAAATTGGAGCAACAATGTCTATAACTTGGTTACTAAGCGTGCGCGCGTGGAGGAAGAAGGAGTGATGGAATGGGTGGACTTCAACTTAGGTTCGAAGATCACCATGAAGTATCCGAGCATTTATCTTATGGGACGCAAAGCCCGGGGAGAAGTACTCTCTATTGCTTATGCCGGGCCGCACCAACATCAGGACGCCGGCGGCAAAGCGGTCCATCTGGCACCGGAGACGACTTCGCGGATTGTTTCCAAATCCATCAGCCACGGGGGCGGCCGGACGTCGTACCGCGGGCTGGTTCAGGTTGTCAAAGGGGCAACCAATGTCAAAAGTAAAGTAGTCTGTGATGCTCTGCTTTTGGATCCCGATTCCCGATCCGATACGTATCCGACCATGAAAATTAACGAGCAGGATGTTACCATAGAGCACGAAGCAACCGTGTCCAAGATCGGTGATGAGCAGCTGTTTTATTTGCAAAGCCGCGGCATTGACAAAGGCCAGGCACAGTCAATGATCGTCAACGGTTTTATCGAGCCGATTGTCAAGGAACTACCGCTTGAATATGCAGTTGAGATGAATCGATTAATTCAACTGCAGATGGAAGGGAGCGTGGGTTGACTTTTTCATATGAAAACTACTATACCGACTGGTCAAAACGAAACGATTGTAAGAGAGATTACAGATAATGACGATATACTTGAGTATGCTGTTTGTGATAACGCGCAATTGACTCTCGTGCTTTTGCTTGCGGGACAGCAAAACAAAGAAGTAAGCGCGCACATAAGACTCAATGGAATAGGGGCGCGAGCAGATATTTTGGGATTTGTAGTGGGCAAAGACGATGTGCGACTTGCATTACATACAGTTCAAGAGCACAGAGCACCGGGGACAACGAGCAATTTGTTGATCAAGAGCGTTTTGACTGATGCGGCAAAATTTTTCTATGACGGAGGGATACAAGTGGCCCCATATGCACAAAAAACTAATGCGTATCAAAGGAACGAAAATTTATTATTAAGTAAAACCGCTTCGGCAGAAAGCAAGCCGGCTCTTGAGATTTTAGCCAATGATGTTCGTTGCACGCATGGAGCAACCGTCGGCACCGTGCCGGCCGAACAAATGTGGTATTTATCATGCCGCGGTATTTCTAAACAAGAAGCGACACGGCTGATTGTCTCTGGATTTCTCACGAGCGCATTGAGTAGAATCGCAGATGAAAGCATTCGGCATGATGTTGAGGAAAAACTATGGCAGATGTTATAAAAGATTTTCCATTATTGAAAAGAAAAATAAACGGTAAACCCATAGTCTATCTTGACTCGGCGGCTACCTCTCTCAAGCCGCAGTCGGTTATTGATGCACAAGACGATTATTATCGCCGGTATTCGGCTAATGTGCATCGCGGCATCTATGCAATTTCAGAAGAGGCAACAGAGGCGTATGAAAACGCACGGAAAAAGGTTGCCGGTTTTATCCACGCCCCGTCAGTCAACGAAATTATTTTTACCAGAGGCACCACAGAATCAATAAATTTGGTTGCTGCGGGCATCGGAAAAACCTTGATTGCCGGGGATAACGTGGTGGTTACTATCATGGAGCATCACAGCAACTTCGTCCCGTGGCAGCAGAGAGCCGTGGGGAAGAATGTAGAATTTAGAATATTGAATATTGACAAGAATGGAAAGTTAAACCTTAATGATTTGGATACGGTTATTACTCGAAGAACAAGAGTACTTGCAATTACTGCTGTATCCAATGTGCTCGGGACAATCAATCCGATACGGGATATTGTTAAATCGGTCAGGCGGATAAGTCCACATTGTTTAGTGGTGGTGGATGCTGCTCAAGCCGTTCCGCACATGGTAGTCGATGTTCAAACGTGGGGAGCAGATTTTGTGGTATTTTCCGGACACAAAATGCTTGGGCCTACCGGCATCGGCGTTCTTTGGGGGAAGACGGAGTTGCTCGAACAGCTCCATCCGTACCAATACGGGGGAGAAATGATTGCCGAAGTCCACGTTGATCGCACGATTTTTAAAAAACCGCCGCAAAAATTTGAAGCTGGAACTCCGCACATTGCCGGCGCCATCGGCCTGGGAACGGCCATTGATTATCTTCAATCTATCGGCATGGACAATGTGCGAGCTCACGAAAAAGAAATCACCGGGTACACGCTCAAACAACTTTCGGCAATAGTAGGCCTGCAAATATACGGTCCCAAAACAGCAGAAGATCGGGGAGGGGTCATTGCGCTTACTGTTAAAGACGTTCATCCGCATGATATTGCACAAGTTCTTAATGAGGACAACATCTGTATTCGCGCCGGCAACCATTGCGCGATGCCGCTACATGAACATTTGGGGTTAGTCGCTACAGTCCGTGCTTCTTTTTATCTATACACGACCAGAGAAGATATCGATGCGTTGGTGGAAGGGCTGGAGAAAGTAAAACGATTGTTATCAAAGTAATATATGGATCTATATCGCGATCTCATCCTTGATCATTATCGTAATCCCAGAAACTTCGGCCACTTGGATAAACCGGACGTAGCAGTGGAGGATCACAACGTTTCCTGCGGTGATCGGATGGTGATGGAAATAAAGTTTAAAGTTAAAAGTTTGAAGTCTAAAGCGGCAATTGAAGATATCCGCTTCAGCGGAGAAGGGTGCGCCATTAGTCAGGCGTCAGCATCAATGCTGACGGAGAAAGCAAAAACTCTTGCTGCAGAAAAGATTCTTGTCTTAACACTCGAAGATATTGTCGAAATGCTCGGCACCACACTGACCCCGTCACGCGTCAAATGCGCACTCCTTCCGCTTGAAGTCTTGCAGAAAGCGATGATAAAAGTATAAAATTGACAGCATGGATGACAACGATCCCAAAATCGTAAAGAAAATCCGCAGATTTACCATGCGGATTGACCAGAGTCTCTGTATCGGCGCGGCCACGTGTGTCGCTATCGCTCCCAAAGGGTGGGCGTTGGATGAGGCGGCAAAAGCATATATATTGGAAACCGCCGAAGAGGAAACCGACGAAGCGCTCCTGGAGGCGGCCAAAGGCTGTCCGGTGTTGGCGATCTTCATCACCGACGAAACCGGAAAACAAGTATACCCCTAGCTGGAAAAGCGCTTTTTTTTATGGTAGCCTTAGAGAATCCTATGCGTGAGAGTGTGACGTGGAAAATCGGCGGTGAGGCAGGTTTTGGCATAATGTCTTCCGGTATCATGCTTGCAAAAGCATTTGCCAGAGCTGGCTACCATGTCTTTTCTACGAATGAATACCCCTCGCTTGTTCGAGGCGGACACAATGTGGTAACTGTCAGGGTTGCCACATCAAAGTTTGCGGCTTTGAATGGCGATGTACATATCCTCGTTGCGCTTAATGCCGAAACCATTGATCTTCACAAGAACGAATTGTCCGATGGAGCCATAGTCGTATATGACCCGAAGGATAAAGAATGGCAATCGGGAGATTTTCCCAAAAAGGTGATCCTCATACCCGTTCCACTGCGTCAAATGACGATGGATAAAGCTGCTGATCCCATTATGCGAAACACTATCGCGTTGGGCGCAACGGTTGCTCTGTTGGGCAAAGGCTTTGAAACAATCTCAAGCGTAATCAATGATCAATTCAAGAAAAAAGGACAAGCAGTCGTTGAGCCAAATGTAGCCATAGCCAAACTCGGGTATGACTTTATTACTCAACAGTATTCAACGGTGACAGACATGGCGCTTGCAGAGGGAAAAGAGACAGGCAGAAACCTCATCGTCAACGGGAATGAAGCCGTCGGACTCGGAGCAGTCCGAGCAGGACTGAAGTTTGCCGCAATTTACCCCATGACACCCATTAATTCACTCATTACCTTTTTGGCCGATCATGCCAAAAAGCTCAATCTCGTTTACAAACAGCCGGAAGATGAAATCGCCGGCATCAACATGGCCATCGGTGCATCCGTTGCCGGAGTCCGGAGCATGGTGGCAACCAGCGGCGGCGGGTTTGCGCTGATGGTGGAAGGGTTGTCGCTTGCCGGCGCCACTGAAGTGCCGCTCGTCATTGACATGGGTATGCGCGTTGGGCCAGCAACAGGAATGCCCACCTACACCGAACAGGGAGAATTGCAATTTGTCATTCACGCCGGGCATGGTGAATTTCCGAGAATAGTTTTAGCCCCGGCTGATGCAGTAGAGGCATATAGCTTGACGGTGGACGCATTTAACTTGGCAGATCAATTTGACGTACCGGTGTTTGTGCTTACGGATAAGTATCTCAACGAGAGCCAATGGTGTCTGCCGGAAGACCTGGTGAAGGCACAGGTTGCTATCAATCGAGGCAAACTTGTCATCGAGTCTGCCCTGCCCGCGGATCGGACGTTTAAACGGTACGATGTGACGACTGCTGACGGCGTTTCACCCCGCAGCGTGCCTGGCATGAAAAACGGTCAGTATTATGCCAATTCCTACGAGCATGACGAGACGGGGCACATGACCGAGAAGGCTGCCGGCCGGAGTGCGATGGTGGAAAAGCACCTGCGCAAACTTGCCGCCATCCAAAAGATTGCAAAGACCCCGACCGTCTACGGAGATCCCAATGCTCAAATTTCCTTCGTTGCCTGGGGATCCATGAAAGGGCCGATTTTGGAAGCACTGCAAACTGCCCAATTCAAAGTGAAAAATGAAAAAGCAAATCTCATTCACTTTACCTGGCTATATCCGTTTCCCACCGGGGCAACTCAAAAACTATTGACCGGTAAAAAACGTATTATAGATGTGGAGCAAAACGCCACCGGACAGCTCGTGTCGCTTATCCGTGAGCACACGGGGATTGAAATAACGGAAAAATTGCTCAAATATGACGGCAGACCCTGGTATCCGGAGGAGATTTTAGAAAAAATATGACATCAATTACTGCTGATCAACTCAAAACCGGTTATCTTCCCACGTGGTGTCCCGGGTGTGGGGATTATGGCATTTGGATGGCTCTGCGCCAAGCACTTGCCAAACTCGGCATCGGACCGGATGACGGACTCCTTATCTATGGCATCGGCTGTCATGCCAATATGTATGACTGGATGAATATGTATGGGTTTGAGGGTCTCCACGGCCGCACTCTGCCGGTGGCACAGGGAGTTAAATTGGCCAATCATACATTACCCGTCATTTCCA
>JAGVFE010000009.1 GCA_020057765.1 Candidatus Woesebacteria bacterium
ATTCGCGGTCCGGTATTTAAGGGGTATTCCGCACGTATCTTTCAATGGGTCAGGGGAGCGGTAGCCAGTGACGAGCGACGCAAAATTCCGGTTGAAAAACTTGTTGACGATACACTTAAACGGGTGGCTCGTGTCCTTCCCGCAACCAAGCCAACGGAATTTGTTGCAGGCTGGTTTACCAAAGAAAAACTCAACTCTGCGGTTTTAGATTCACGCGCTTGGTATGCGTATCAGGCAATTCTTGCCTTGGTGAAAGAGCAAGGATTACCCAAGTCCTTGCTTGCAACCCTTTCAGATAAGCCTCTGGGTGATGAAATTCGGAAAGCAATTGTGGGATTCATCAATGCACTGGACAATCAGATTAAAGATAAACAAACAAGACCAAAAGGTATCATAACAGCACTTAAGACACTAGTCCCTATCTTGGATTTGATAGAAAAAGGAGGAGACCTTCAGACGATTATTAATAGTTTGGCCGAAGTACCGGAGGAAGTGCCCGTTTACCCTGAGCTAGGCCGAAGGGACCCCGCCGAGGCGGTTCCTGTACCGCGATCACTACCGGCCGCCCCGGAGCCGATAAAAGGTGCCCTCCCCGAGTGTGTGACGGGGGACACGAAGCTGCGAAGACGCAAAAAGTCAAAAGTCAAAAGTCGAAAGTCAAAAGAGGGAGGAGGATGGGACCCGGAGGATTTTGAGGATGTGGCGATCAAAGACATCCAGGAGGGCGATGAGATCCTCTCCCTGAACGAATTCACGGGAGAGTTTGAATCTGCGCGGGTGAACAAACTGCTCAAAAAAGGCATCCAGACCGTCTGGAAGCTGACGAGCGCTTCCGGCAAAACGATACGGACAACGAGCGAGCACCCATATTTGGTCCGCCGGCTCGGCAATGTGGACAGTAATTTTCTCCACGATTTGACCTTTGAAACGGTTAAATCCCTAGGAGAACAGTTCTATTTTGCGGTAATGGCAGGTAAAAGCGTGAGCGTTCCAGCGCTTGGCGATGATGTGGCGATCACCCGGGAAGGATTTGACCACGTTATGCACACACAAAGAAACGAGTTAAATCTTATGAGCAGAATATTTGCTTTACCAAAGGTTGAGTCGTTGCTTGCGGAAGCTACCCAAATCTATAGGTATGAAAAACGAATAGTTGACGGAGCATACGTTGAATACTGGGAATTTCGACAGGTCATCGACGGAGCCAAGGTGAAAGTGATTGTCCGGGCATTACCTGACGGAAAGAAACATTTCTATTCCGTGGTTTGGCAGGGGAGAGAAAAAGAAATGGCAGGGGACGTTGTCTCTCGCTCACCTGGTGAGCGACACCGACGAGTGGATACGTCTCAACGTCAGGCCTACCGAACTATGTATACCACATTCATTGATGAGATGTCAAGGCACGGGGTCGCTTCGCCTTCGATTATTAAAAAGTTTTACCATATGCTTTGGACAAAGGTGCGGTATCTCAAAGCCGGGGAGGAAATAGCCGTTGCCGGGCAAGACGGCCGACTCTCGTTTGAAAAAATTGCTTCTATCGAAAAGCTCGGGCGGGAGGAAGTCTTTGATATCGAAATCGCCGGCACCCACAACTTTGTGGGCAATGGGATCGTGGCGCACAATACGACGGCAGGCCGAGCCAATCTTCAAGCGCCTGTCGCCGTACCCCAGACGATTGAAGAAATTTCGAAGGCATTAGATGCGCTTGAAAGAAGCACATTACAGCAGGGCGCATGGCAGCCTGCGGCTCCTAGCCAACCGAAACTCAGCGAAGGAATCAAACAAGCTGAAATTGCACTTGGTTTATCAAAGGATCAGGCGAGATTAATCGAAAAACAGTCGGAGATGGTTGCTGATTATTTGATTTTGCATAGCAGTGATGTGGACAATCTCAATACACGAACGTTTGAAGGTAAAACCTTATTGCAAATGAATTTAGATGGGATTAGTTTGCAAAATTCCAGAGAGGTAAATTTGATAAGAATATTTTTATTTTTAACAGAACAAGTAAGAGAAAAACGAAAACTTTTAGACGTCACAATCGAAGATGAAATGGGTAACGAGTTATCTTTTGAGAAACTCTTACGGGGTGTTCTGCAGGCAGACGCAAAATATTTCGCGGGAGGAGTATATAAAGATACATTGTTTGATCAAGGGCGTTGGGTTTTAGTCTCAAACATGAAGAGTACTGCTCAGCGGCTTGGTATTGATACGGCCGATATTGACAACTGGCCTAGTCTTGGAATACATCTGAGAGACGATGGAATGATGATATTTCAGGCAGGAATCCATGATCAAGTCACAGCTGAGAATGTTTTGACTATCCTAACTCATGAACATGGACACGGGATGCGGGTGAATGCGTCCGCAGAACTGGAAATAAACTTAGGTAAAAATATCGCAGCAATGGTAGAAGAAGGCGCTGTAACACTTAGAACAGCGTTTGACCTGTCATTGGTAGGTCTCGATGGCAATGTCATTGCGGTCAACCGGTCTCCGAGAATGTATCGGGAATCGGCCAAGATACTGGAAGGATTACAGGCCAAACTCCAATATTTGGGGGCAGAAAGG
>JAGVFE010000098.1 GCA_020057765.1 Candidatus Woesebacteria bacterium
TATCAATATGTGGGACGCACGGATACTCCGGGGGCCAGTGAGGAGCAAATAGTATCTTCCGTTAGCGATTTAATTGAGCGGCTACCTGAACAAGCAGTACTATTCCCTGGCCATGGCCGTGCCTGGACAGCCGGCAAAGCTAAAGTTTGGTGGAAGGACGCTGCGCTATTGCCGCCACAGTATAAGCAATTCGGTGGTATTTGATGAAAAATATGAGTAGTGGAGTTAGTGTTATTGGTGTAGGCAAATATGTTCCTGCCAAGTTGATAAACAACAAAATGCTGGAAGAGTGGACGGGCGTGCCGGCGCAAAAAATTACGGAAAGTATTGGAGTTGAAACAAGATTTGTTGTTGAGGATGACGAGACAGCTTCAGGGATGTCTGCTATTGCCGCTCGACAAGCTATTGAGATGGCTGGTATTGATCCTTGCCAGATTGGGTTGATCATAGGGTGTAGTTTTACGGGTGATTACATTTATCCGGCTATGGCGTGTAAGGTTCAGGATTTGCTTAAAGCTAAAAACGCAGGTGCATTTGACTTGATGGCTAATTGTACCGGTTTCCAGGTGGGGCTTAGCGTGGCATCAGACCGCATGGTCTGTGATGAAAAGATTGAGTACACACTGGTTATTGGGACCGCGCTCCAATCCCGGTTCATTAATTGGTCCGATCCTAATAGTGCTATCTATTTTGGAGATGGAGCGGGGGCAGCTGTTTTAGGCCGCGTTCAATCCGGTTACGGGTTCTTATCGACTGAAATCCTTACCAATGGCAAGGTTTTTGATGCGGTGCGCATGCGTGGGGGAGGATCGAGTTATCCGTTGCGTGCCCAAAATATAAACGATGGTTTGCAATATTATGAACTTAATGGTTTGGAAGTATGGAAACAGGTTATTCAATATCAACCTTTAGTTATTGAACGTTCCCTTGAGAAGATAGGTAAAAAAGTTCAAGATGTTAATTTTTTTATTTTTCATCAGGCTAACCTTCGTTTGATTGAATATTTGATGGCGAAGATGAAGCAGCCCATGACCAAAACCTATACCAATGTCGCGACTATTGGCAATACCGCCGATGCTTCTATAGCGATTGCTTTGTGTGACGCGGTAAATGGAGGCTGCATTAAGCGAGATGATTTGGTGGTGCTTTCGGGCGTAGGCGCGGGTTTTACTTTTGGATCAACGGTTATGCGGTGGTATTAAACTATGACCTATCAAAAAGATGACCGGGCGGTTCGCATGGTTGATTTCGATGCCATTCAAGTTGGAGATGAAACAGAATTATCACATCTTCTTACTAAAGAGGATGTCCAGTTGTTCGCTTCTTTGACTGGTGATTTTAATCCGCTCCATACTGATGAGGAATTCGCCAAGAAGACGCTTTTTCAAAAGCCCGTAGTCCACGGCATGTTGTCGGCTTCTTTTATCTCGACTATGATTGGAATGTTTTTGCCGGGAGGCGGTGCGTTATGGATGAGCCAAACCTTGGAATTTATTAACCCTGCACATGTGGGTGACATAATCCGTGTTGTTGCCGGCGTAAAGCAAAAGTCATTAGCTACACGCGTATTAGTTCTGCAGGTTGTTGTTACAAACCAACTTGGGAAAGAGCTTATCAGGGGGCAATCTACAGTTAAAGTCCTGGAAGTAAAAAATGAGGAGAAATCTATGGATCATAATGTTAAGGGAGCGGTTTTAATTACGGGAGGAAGCCGTGGAATTGGGGCGGCAACCGCGCATAAACTTGCTGCTGACGGATTTCCTGTGGTGATTAATTATTTGTCTGCCGAAGAAGGTGCGCAGCGGGTGGTTAATCAAATCATTCAAGAGGGTGGACGTGCGATTGCCCTTAAGGCTGATGTTGCCTCTCTGGAGCAGGTAAAAAAATTATTTATTTCTGCGGAAGAAACTTTTGGGCCTATCCAGTCTGTGGTGCATTGCGCTGCCCCTGGCAATGTGCCACAGCCGTTTAATAAATTAGATTGGGATGCTTTTCAGAGCCAGATCGATATTCATTTAAAAGGCGCTTTTAATTGCGCTAAGTGTGCGCTTCCAAAAATGGTTGAGGCCAAGTTCGGCAGCATGGTTTTTATAGGTACTGTATATACGGAAGGAGTTCCTCCCGTGCAACAAGCGCGTTACGTGGTAGCCAAAGCGGCGTTGACGTCATTGGCGCGCTGCCTGGCGGCGGAATATGGTCCGATGAATATCCGGGTCAATGTGGTTGCCCCCGGGATGACGCAAACCGAGATGATTGCTGATTTGCCGGATAAGGTTAAAATGCTTACAAAGATGCAAACCCCTCTGCGAAGGTTGGCTGAGCCTGAAGATATTGCGCATACTATCGCTTTTTTATTGAATCCGGCGTCCAGGCATATTACCGGTCAGACTATTGCGGTTTGTGGCGGAGCGGTAATGCTATAAAAAGAGGTTTCTTTATGGAAGAAAAGAGAAAATCAGCGCCGCAATTTATGAAAATGGTTGACCTGATTTCAAGCCAAAACCCTTTGCAAAGAAAGAGAATCCACTCTTTTATCCGCCGGCAGGATAAGAATTATTGGGAATATGCCGAAGCTGTCTGCCGCAAACTTGGCCAATCATTTTTAAAACCGAAGAAGAGCGAGTAGCGGCTGCACGTGCTTATAATCGTATGACTACAGACTTTTTATTAGAGCAAATCCGCTTTCGCAAAACCGGCACCTATCTTCTTAATGATGCATGCGTGGCGCGCCAGACTGTGTATGAACAGCCGGAGGTGATGCGTTATTACATGGTTGGATTATTCTTATCTTATTTGTTATGGCCTAACCACTTTAAGATGTTGAATTTTTTCAGAACATATATTCAAAAAATTCCAAAAGTGGGAAAATATCTCGATATTGCCCCTGGGCATGGCCTGTTTGCTGTAGAGACGATGCAGCAATTTCCCGGCTTAAGGGAGGCGGTATTTTTGGACATCAGCCAAACATCCATTCAAGTGACAATGGATATCTTGGAGACTTTTCA
>JAGVFE010000084.1 GCA_020057765.1 Candidatus Woesebacteria bacterium
AAAGGGGAGTACGTACTTCTTCTTAATTCTGATATCCGGGTGATGGATGATGGCATAGAGCGTCTCCTGCGCTTTGTCAAAGAAAACCCGAAAAGCTTCGCCGGCGGCAAACTTTTCAATGAAGATAAGTCACCGCAAGCATCCTCCGGTCCTATGTATGCGTTGCCCGTAGTCTTTGCCATGCTTTTTTGTAAAGGAGATACTCTTGGTATAACCCGATATTCTCCCGATCATATTAAAAAAGTTGACTGGGTCTCCGGTGCATGTCTGTTGGGGAAAAAAGAAGCGTTTGTCGATGTTGGGCTCTTTGACGAGGGAATTTTTATGTATATGGAAGATATAGAATTTTTGTATCGGGCCCGAAAGAGGGGATACGCGGTGTTTTTTTGTCCGACTGCCCGGTTTATCCATAGTGGTGCAGCCAGCAGCGGCCAGCGACGAACGCCGGTTGTGAATATTTATCAGGGTCTTTTATATTTTTATCGTAAGCATCGGAGTGCTATCGCCTATACAATAGTGCGATATATGCTTATGGCGAAAGCCTTGGCAGTCATTGCCATAGGACGTATGATAGGGAGGAAGGATGTATATACTTTATATGAAAAAGCTCTTCGATTGGTGTAAAGACAACGTGCTCTTGATTCTTGCACTTCTGCTTTTGGTATTTATCCCGTTGTATCCGAAGCTGCCATTGGTAGATATCCGGAACACCTGGGTATACATCCGCATAGAAGATGTTTTGGTATTGGTCGTCTTATCGTATTGGGGAATGCTGATTGTCCGTAAAAAAATTGATCTCAAGACTCCACTGACAGTGCCCATGCTTCTCTTCTGGCTCAGCGGAGCCATAGCGACAGTCCATGGCATGCTTCTCATATTTCCGGATCTGGCGTACGCGTATCCAAATGTGGCATTTCTAAGTTTTATCCGGCGTATAGAGTACATGAGTGTATTTTTTATCGCCTATCATGCCGTGAAAGACTCGCGGATAGTTTCATACATTGTTGTACTTTTATCTGCGACAGTTTTTATCGTATCCGTGTATGGAATTGGCCAGAAGTATTTCGGTTTCTACGCGTTTCTGACCATGAATGAAGAATTTGCAAAGGGAATTCCGATCCAGCTTTCTGCTTTGTCCCGGATATCATCAACATTCGGCGGACATTATGATCTTGCTGCCTATTTGGTCTTGATGCTTCCAATCCTTATTAGCATGATGTTTGCATTCAAAAACTGGTTGGCTCGGTCAATTTTATTGGCAACATCGGTATTGGGTTTTATCGTACTTTTTTTGACCGTATCGAGAATATCGTTTTTTGCGTTTTTTATTTCCATAGGCATCGTGTTGCTGTTTCAGAAGAAAAAGATCGTCTTGGTGTCTATTCCTCTTATACTTTTGGCCGCGTTGATAGCAATACGTATCTCGCCGACTATATCAAATCGCTTCGGGAAAACCATTAAGGAGATCGATATATTAGTAGATGCAAAAACCGGAGTGCCGATTGCACATACGACCCAAGTTCCCAATACGTATTTCGTCAATAAGCTCGTCAAGCAGCAATTTTCCAATAGCATCAGCAATCTAGCTGGATCTGCTAGCCCTTCTTCGGTATTGGTTTTTCCCTACACAGCGTTGCCTGCCAAGGTGGATCTATTCGTCGAACCAAACGCACCAACTGGTGAAGATTTGCCCTCTGGGACAGGATATATCAACCTTGCATTGTCCCCGGTAAAAAGAAAATTAGGCAATTTCTATTTTGAACCAAAGCCCAGGGAAGCGACGACGTCTGCCGAAGTATTTGTCATAAATGGAGATTATTTAGTGAAAAAAGTACTGGCGTATGATTTGTCTTTTACCACACGATTTCAAGGTGGATGGCCGCATACGCTTGCCGCGTTTAAGCGGAATATTTTCATCGGCAGCGGCTATGGATCGGTAGGGTTGGCTGTTGATAATAGTTATCTTCGGATGCTTGGCGAAGTTGGATTGCTTGGATTTGGTTCGTTTTTGTTCCTATTTATTGTCATTGGTCTTTCCATACGAAACGCGTTGCCGAGTATAACTTCCCGAATTGATAAAAGCTTCATCATTGGATTTTTGGCGGGAGCTATCGGGCTTGCCATCAATGCACTATTTATCGATGTTTTTGAGGCTTCAAAAGTTGCATTTAGTTTTTGGCTTTTGACGGGGTTTGTTATCGGCATCATCCGTCTCTATCAGAAAGCGGGCGTAGATTTAGCCAACGCGATGAAGCGAGTCGTTTCATCAAATATTGAAATCGCCATGTGTTTCCTGGTCGCCGCGATCGTGTTATATTCTTCGACTACCAAAAACTATTTCGTCGGAGATGATTTTACGTGGTTTCGGTGGGCAGGAGATTCAGGACAATCGGCATGGTCAACCATAGCGCACTATTTTACCCAGGCAGACGGGTTTTTCTATCGCCCCGGAACAAAAATATATTTTCTCCTTATGTACTCGTTCTTTTGGCTCAATCAAACGGCATATCATTTCGTATCCGTGTTCCTTCACTTTTTGGTCGCCACCCTTGTCTTTGTCCTTGCGAAAAAAATATTGAAAGGCATGCTGCTCCCGGCTTTGGCAGGATTTTTATTTCTTCTATTGAGCGGGTATTCAGAAGCAGTTCATTGGATTTCAGCGACAGGGTTTCTGTTTACCGCCAGTTTTTCACTTTTGAGTCTGCTTAGTTATATTGCTTGGGAGGAAAAAAAGAAAATTGGCTATTTTATTGCAACATTTACATTTTTGGTTCTTTCCTTGTTGTTTCATGAATCGGGCCTTGTGACGCCGTTGTTTTATCTGCTCTATCGTTCTATTTCCAGGGGGACCATTCGATTTTCGAAACTACTTTTGATTCCGATACCCGTATACCTCCTCGTCCGGTTTTTTGCCCAAAGCCATTGGTTGGCCGGCGACTACAGCTATAATCTTGTAAAATTTCCGTTTAATGCGGTTGGTAATGCCGTAGGATATTTTTTTCTCGCTCTTTTTGGTCCTGTTTCGACTTCTTTTTATCAGATCATCCGAAACGCGCTTCGGGAGCACATGGTGATTGCAGGTGTCATCGCGGCAGGTGTGTTGGTCTTTGTCTTATGGGCGAATAAAATACTTTTCCGAAAAATAACCAAAGGCGATAGAAAAATATATGTGTTTGGCCTGATATTTTTTATCATTTCATTGTTGCCATTTTTAGGCTTAGGAAACATGTCTTCCCGGTATAGCTATGTTGCCTCAATCGGCATCGTATTTCTTTTGGTCCTGTTTTTGAAGAAGCTGTATGAATTTTTGCTGCCCCATGGACGTGCCATTGCATGGGGCGCGGCTGCGGTCGTTTTGTGTGTCTTTGGTCTTTTTCAAATTATCCAACAACAGCAAATCCACAGCGATTGGTATGAAGCCGGAGAAAAATCAAGAAAGTTTATCGTAGCCATGCAGGGTGCATACGAAGATTATTGGGCGACAGAGCCTATAGAGTTGCACCTGGTGAATGTACCGATTCGAAGCGGACAAGCGTGGATATTCCCCGTGGGGATATCTGATGCTTTGTGGATGTTGTTTCGAAATCCGCGCATGAGGGTGTACTCATGGCCGTCGACATCTGCGGCATTGAATGCCGTGGGATATACATCAACAAACAAAAAAATATTCGAGTTTACCGGAGATGGAAAAGTCGATGAAATCAGATCGAACTCCAAAAGCGAATGAAAAAATCCGCAATAGTACTGTTTCTGAGTATCGCCGTTATCGGGGGCATGGCTCGGTTTTACAAGATTACCAATCCTATTGCTGATTGGCATAGTTGGCGACAGTCAGACACCGCGGCTGTTGAGCGTAATTTTGAGCGGTTTGGATTTGATCCTTTGCGTCCGCGCTATGATGATTTATCTAATATTCAATCCGGCAGAGACAATCCCATGGGATGGCGGATGGTTGAGTTTCCACTCTATCAGTCTATCGCCTACATGGGCAGACAGATTGTACCAACAGTTTCTTCTGAAGTGTGGCTGCGGCTGGTGACGATTGCGGCATCAGCGGCCACTGCGGCGTTGATCGGGTTGCTTGTGACACAAGCAGGGGGTATGCTTGCCGGGTTTTTTGCTGCGACAGTTTTTGCCGTGTTGCCCTACAGTGTTTATTACGGCCGGACGATTTTGCCTGATCCGTTTATGGTTTTTTTGTCGATTGCAAGCATAGTCATTCTTTCTCTTTGTGCACACTTGCAAGGTAAAAAATATTGGATTGTTTTTGTCTTATCGGCAATTTTGGCGGCTTTGGCTCTTTTGACTAAGCCGACAGCCATCTTTCTCCTTTTGCCTGTCCCGTATCTTTTCTATCGGAAGTTTTCTTTTTCTAAATATTTGTTTATTGGATTATTTGCTTATTCGCTTATTAGCGTATTACCCCTTTGGCTCTGGCGGCAGTGGATCGTACAATTCCCCGAAGGGATTGCCGTGTTTGGATGGCTTTTGAATGCCGGCAACATCCGGTTTAAGGGCGCATGGTTCAACTGGCTCTTTGCCGAGCGGATTGGTAAGCTTATTTTGGGCTATTGGGGCCTCATTCCTTTTGGATTGGGATTGGTCTTGCCGATAGGTAAAAAAGAGGGCTGGCTTTTTCGTCTCTGGCTTCTGGGATCACTTGCGTATCTTGCGGTTCTTGCCGCCGGCAACGTCCAGCATGATTATTACCAGATCCTTCTTTTGCCAGTCATAAGTATTTATCTGGGGAAAGGCTTTGCCTTTTTTCTGTCAAACAATGTGTTTTCCAAAGCTGTCAGCTATCAGCTGGGAGCTGTATGTTTTCTTTTTATGCTCGCCTTTTCCTGGTACACCATGCGAACGTTTTACTGGATCAACCGGCCGGAAATAGTGGAGGCGGGAAAAGCTGCAGATGCACTTCTGCCCAAAGACGCCAAAGTTATTGCTTCATATAACGGCGATACGACGTTTCTGTATCAAACAAACAGGCAGGGGTGGCCGATAGGTTTTGAAATCGACAAAAAAATTCAGATGGGCGCAACACATTACGTTACAGTGTCTCCGACGGATGCAGACGGGGAAACAAGAGCTTTGGCTTCCGAATATACCGTGTTAGTCAGAAACGACAGATTTGCCAT
>JAGVFE010000067.1 GCA_020057765.1 Candidatus Woesebacteria bacterium
CCGGGTACGACCGTAGGTTGCTTGTGTATTCCACGAGCAGTCGGTCCATCAACAGATCTACGTGTTCCGGCGGTGGCGCGATGAACGTACCCACGCGTACATATTCACCGGACTCCCGGAATCGCCCCGCTATCGCATCGTTTATCCCCACGAGAAACATACCATGAAGCATGCAAATAAGTTCTTTGGACAACTCACGATCCTTCGATAACGCCCGTATGAATGCCACAACGCGGGCTAAATTTTTTGCTTCATACACTTCGCGCACGCTTACATGCCGGGATACTTCCATCTCAAGCAGTATTTTTTCCGTTTCAGGAAGGCTAAGCGTGGAGTTTTCGATCGCGTTGGAGTTATAGACGATTTCCGCCACCTCCGCCTCATTGATCAATACAAGTAACGCGTCTTTGCCGGACCGCAGCCGGTCAAATTGGGCTTTCAACGTTTGTATTCTCTCCGAGATCAATCGCGGGGTAGCCATGTGTGTATGATATCATATTCACGGTGTTTTGTCAATATACCGTGAATATTGGTGAAAAATAGGCTATATTCACGGTGTTTTGAGACTATACACCACGCCGCGGGTGGTACCTTTTTTTTGTACCAATCCGGCTTTGACAAGTTGCGACAAATCAAAGTGAAGCGTGCGTGTGGGGACTGCCCGGAAACGGCGGGAAAGGAAATCAAACGAGACGATCTTGTGATCTTCGATCATGCGCATGATTTCTGCCCGGCGCGGCAATAAATGGCCGTATTTATCGGGTTTACCGGTCTCGTGAGCGGCTTTAAGTGATATTTTAGCTTGTAAAAGAAGCGCTGTCAGATAAAACTCCACGAATTCCGTCACATCCTGCCGGTCATGACCCAGAAAGTGGTAATAATCGTCACGATGCTCATCGAAATATTGTTCAAACGGCACGAGGCCACTGAAATCATATCCACCTTTTTTGAGTATATAAGCGGAAAGGAGCCTGCCGACCCTGCCGTTGCCATCCAAAAACGGATGGATTTTTTCAAACCAAATATGGGAAACACCCGCGTCAACGGGAGTGGCGTCTTGTGCGGCATTCACATAGGCGCAAAACGCGTCCAAAAGCGCACGGACATGCTGCGGAGCAGGGGTGAGATAGACCGCTATACCAGCCTGATTATAAATAGCAGACTCCTCCTGTCGCAGAGTTCCCGCATCAGGCGAAAGAGCGCGGAGCACGCCGGCATGAAGTTTTTTGAGCCCGTCAACCGTAACCTCCTGTCCTAAAATTGCCGACAACTGCTCGTATGCAAACACTAAATTACTCACCTCAATGGTGTGTCTATCAGCATCTCCCCTGTATACCTTTTCAAGGTCGGACAGTTCCAGCGGATTTCCTTCGATTCGTGCGCTAAAAAGCGAACTTTTCAGAAGCGAAACGCGGCGGAGATTGATTGCCTGTTCCGTTGGGACCGGATGAAGTTCATAGCCGGCTTTCAGGACATCGAAATCATAGAGCAATTGTTTAATAGCGGGAGTAAACGTAAAAACAGGAGGAAACTTCATGTATTCAGTGTAGATGATGCTGCACGATGTTGCAAGATATTGCAATATGTTGCATGATACTGCGTAATAAAGCTTACCAACTTCCGCCGCCGCCCCCACCACCCCCTCCTGAGGAGCCGCCGCCGGAAAAGCCGGACGAAAATCCCGTAGAAGATTTAGCGGTCACAGACGATGCAAACGACACTCTTGCCGCCCCTCCGATGCTTCGGGCAAACACCATGCTATTGAATTGTCCGCCGGTTGAAGACACGTACCAATCTGGTTGTTTGAGGGAAAGATCCTTAAACCGCGCGGCCCATAGTTCTTCGACCCCGAATGCCACGGCGTACGGCAGAAGCTTTTCAAACATCATTTGCTTTTCCGCCTGAAACGCAAGCTTCTTGTCCTGACTGACGAGGAATTTTTTGAGTGACATACCCATTGCCGCCTGCCCGGAGCCGTAGAGCGTTTTCTTCGGCATGTGTTTGCCAAAAAATAGTGCGGCCAGAAAAAGAGTCAGATTTGCGGTAACAAATGCGAACCCCGCGAGTATGTAATAGAGACTCCTGACTTTTTGCGGATTGGCGGGGAAAAATCCGTCGGACACAAGCGACTCATAGATTTGTTTTTTTACTGTTTCAAACGTATTGGTAAGGTCCAGATCTTTCAGACTCACGCGGTCATCACTTTTAAAAACCGCGCTCAGAAGTTCATCCTCAAAGGGCCGGATACCCGTATCTTTTTTCCAGTCTTTTTGCTTTTCAAAGTCAAACCCTTCAGCTTTGCTCAGGATTGTATCTCCTTTTTTCGTTTCGATGATTTTCATATACCCGCGGCGCGCGAGATCTACAAGGGTCGCATAGATATCCCGCATATCCGCCGACTCATCCACAAGCGCGCCTGTTTCGGCTGGGGTGAGATCGCGCAATTTTAGGGTTTTGGGGGGACTAAACCATGCGCTCACCTCTCCCATCAAAGGCTTCGGGTCACGCCCGGTCATCCACCATTTACGGATGACAAGAGTGGGTGCGATCATGTACCACAAAAACGCCGCTAACCCCAATAAGACGAGTGTAACTTTCCCCAACAGTGTCGAGAAAAACGGCACGAGCTCTTTGGGACTCAGAGCCGCAACCATTCCCTTTGGAAACCCCACGACGAGGGTCGCTCCTTCGTTTGCGCCAAGCTGCCTACCCACGTTCACCGTCACGGAATCGTCCGTAAATGAAACCGCACACTCCTTTCCCGTGGCTCCCTCTGCTCCTATAAAACATTCGGCATTAAGATCTGTGCGGACGACTGCCTGCGGCAGTTTCACTGTCGTTTTTGATTCTGCAATCGGCACCGGCCACGCTGTCCCCACAAAATTCCAATAGAGTTCGTCATGTCCGGGAA
>JAGVFE010000118.1 GCA_020057765.1 Candidatus Woesebacteria bacterium
ATCTCTTGCTTCGTCGAAAACTCCTTGATAGTATATAAACTCATGAAACAGATTATCCGGAGCTTCTTGTTTCATATTGTGGCACTTTGGTTTACTACCCAGTTGCTGCCCAGCCTTGTCATCATCGGCAATTGGCAAACAATCGTTGGGGCTGGCATGATCCTTACTCTCCTTACTCTTTTTATCCAACCGTTACTCAAGATTCTTTTCCTTCCGATTAATTTTTTGACGCTCGGTTTGGCTTCATGGCTTATTGACGTGATTCTTTTATGGTTATTAACGGTCGTGGTTCCCCAAGTACAAGTGCGGGCGTGGGATTTTGCCGGTTTTTCAGCCGGAGGATTTACTCTACCAGCTCTCCATGTTTCATACGGCTGGTCGCTTATTGTAACCACGCTTTTTCTGATGCTCATCACGAATATCTTACGATCGGTAAGTGAAGACTAATCTATGAAAAATATTGTCTGTATTGGCGGAGGGACCGGCACGTTTGTGGCGTTGCGGGGGCTCAAGCAATATCCATATCGTTTGTCAGCCATCGTTTCTATGGCTGATTCCGGCGGCAGCAATAAACGGATCCGTGACGAATTTGGATTGCTTCCAACGTCTGACTTGCGGCAATGCCTGGTTGCACTTTCCGATGAAAACGGCGGCGTGGGGTTGCTCCGGCAGCTTTTTATGTATCGCTTTGAAAAAGGACAGGGCATTTCAGGAATGACGTTTGGCAATCTCTTCATGGCCGCCCTGTCTGATATTTTAGGCTCGCAAGAAGAAGCTATACGGCAAACCAGTAAAGTCCTTCGCATCAAAGGATCGGTCATTCCCGTGACGTTTACGGACGCGAACTTGCACGCCGAATACGAGAACGGCCATAAAGCCACAGAAGAACATCATATTGACATGCCCCGGCAAGATGGGAAACTGCGCATAGAGCGAATCTGGCTCGAGCCGAGAGCTATAGCAAATCCAGAGGCACTCTTGGCAATTGCCAGCGCGGATCTCATTGTCCTGGGTCCCGGGGACCTTTTTACGAGTTTATTACCAAATCTTTTGGTGGACGGCATTGCAGAAGCTCTCATGAAAGCAAAAGCACCAAAAGTCTATGTGGGTAATCTCATGACCAAATGGGGACAAACGTATAATTTCACGGCCGCCGACCATCTAAAGATATTGGAGCAGTATATTGGTCCATGTATAAATGTCGTACTGGTCAACACGGGTGCCATTCCCAAAAAAGCGCTGGATTTTTATGCCAACTATCACGAACAGCCGGTCCGAAACGATTTAATCGATTCAAAACGACTCCGCGTGGTAAAAGCCGATATGGTCAACCGCAAACTTATTCAAAAAACCAAAACCGATGCGTTGGTGCGTAGTCTCATCCGTCATGATTCAGACAAACTAGCCAAAACACTCGTTACCCTGGTATCATAGAAAAACAATGAAACCAATCATTTTGATTATCCAAATTCTCGTCGCCGTCGGCCTCATCGGACTTATCATGCTCCAGTCAAGCAAAGGAGGATTGGGCGCAGGTTTTGGCGGGGCAGAATTCTATCGCACGAAACGCGGGGCAGAGCGCATTGTCTTTTCTGCGACCATCCTCTTTGGCATCCTCTTCCTGTTTGCTTCGATACTTAATCTGATTATTAAATAAAATATAATTCAATCATTATGTTTTTACGCCGCAGCCGATTTATCTACCGTCTTGGCGTTGAGCTGGCACTCAAATACCGCTTTGCCTTGCTTTTTGGGTTTGTTTTGGGATTATCCGGCTCGTTTGCGCTCTTGCGGACAGCCCCACTTTTGCAACGCCGCTTTTTGACTCCTACCCAGCGCGTCGGCATCGTTGGCGATTTTACGCCGACGTCCTTGCCGCTTGCCGTTCAAACGCTCATCAGCCAGGGGTTAACGACAGCCGCTGTCGACGGCTCGGCGGCTCCTGGTCTGGCAACATCGTGGGAAGCAACCGACAGCGGAAAAACGTATGTATTTCATCTGCGCGCCGATGCCTATTGGCATAATGGGAAAACCGTGGAGGCAGCCGACGTTAACTACAACATCCGCGACGTGACGGTGCGTCCAATGGACAAGCACACCCTAGCCATCACGCTTCGAGAGCCATACAGCCCGTTCCCTACTTTGGTTGCCAAGCCCTTATTTAAGGCAGGTTTGGTAGGCTTTGGGCCGTATCGCGTCGATGCGATCCGCCTCAAAGGGGATACTGTTCAATACCTCAAGCTTTTGCCGGTTGATCGGACGGTTGCGCTTGTAAAGGAATTTCGCTTCTTCCGCACCCAGGCGCAAGCAAAAGTTGCCTACCAACGAGGGGATATCGACTTTCTTGAGGATTTAACAACTTCCAATCAACTGACGAATTGGGGAAAAACAACAACAGAGCAAACGACCCATTACGATCGCGTCGTTGGCCTATTTTTCAATATGAACAATCAGCGGTTGAGCGAGCGTAGTTTCCGTCAAGGACTTTCGTATGGTGTTCCGGATTTGACAGAAGAGGCTGCCTACAGTCCCTTCCCCAAAAACTCTTGGGCGGAAACGCACACAGTGAAAAAATATCTTTTTGACGAGGCCCAGGCAAAAAAACTACTAAAAAATACTTCTTCAGCTAGTGCTTCAGCAGAACTGATCCTCAGCACGTTTCTCCCACTCTCGTCGGTTGCGGAAACCATTGCAAAAAATTGGACCTTGCTGGGAGTACCCACCACTACCAAGATTATGAACGATAGTTCCGAAGGGTATCAGGTATTGTTGACGAGCCTCACCTTGCCGCCGGATCCTGATCAATATCTTCTGTGGCACTCAACACAGAAGGATACCAATCTTACCGGTTACGCCAATGTAAAAATTGACAAACTTTTGGAGGATGGACGGCACGAGAGCGACACACAGAAGCGCAAAAAAATCTACG
>JAGVFE010000132.1 GCA_020057765.1 Candidatus Woesebacteria bacterium
AAACTGATAGTTGAAAGCTGTGAACGTAATTCATTGAGTGCATTTTGCGCGGCAGCCAATGCTTCCCATGTGAAATTTAAAAACGTCCGATAGTGCGCAGTAAAATAAAAATATCGAAGCGCCAACGGATCAAAGTTTTTTACTTCTATATCTGCAAGTCGATAAAAATTTCCTTTGCTTTTGGCCATTTTCTCCCCATCCGCCAATAAAAACTGCCCATGAACCCAGTAACGGACAAACGGAGCCTTGGCTGTGGCTGCTTCGCTCTGGACGATTTCATTGGTATTGTGAATGGGAATGAGGTCCATCCCGCCGGTATGGATATCGATTTGTTCTCCCAAATACTTTATCGACATAGCAGAACATTCTATGTGCCAACCGGGAAATCCTTTGCCGAAAGGGCTTTCCCATTCCATATCTCTCTTTATACCTTTCGGGCTAAATTTCCAAAGCGCAAAATCTGTCGGATTACGCTTTTGCGGATTAACTTCCACCCGCGCACCGGCTTTAAGCTCCTCGATATTTTGACCGGTAAGTTTTCCGTAATCAGACGATTTACCCGTGTCAAAATAAACACCGTCATCAATAGTGTACGCAAAGCCCTTTTCAAGCAACGTTTTTACCATGGCAATTTGCTCGGCAATGTGCTCTGTTGGCTTCGGTCGGACATCGGGCTCAATAAGATTAAGCTTGTTGCTGTCAGAGAGGAATGCTTCTGTATAAAACTTGGCAATATCCCAGGCTGTTTTTCCCTCCCGTTTAGCGCTTTTTTCCAGTTTGTCTACCCCTTCGTCAGCATCCGATACGAGGTGGCCCATGTCCGTAATATTCATGACGAATTTCACCTTGTATCCAACGTAGACAAGTGTCCGCACGAGGATATCCGTGAACGTAAACGTCCGGAGATTGCCGATGTGCACATAGTCATACACCGTGGGTCCGCAGGCGTACACGGTAACCAGGTCTGGGTTGAGCGGTTTAAACTCCTCAATTTTTTTCGTCAAAGTATTATAAAGTTTCAACATAGATGTATTATCGCATATCGGGACGAGGCGGTGCTAGGTCTCCAGCGACTAATCTTGCCGGATGTTTCGGCTCATTTCGGCCGAGGCTTTTTTGGCTTTGAGACCGTAAAGGTCGCCGCGGGGACGTTTGCCTTTGCCAGAGGGTAATTGTTGGCCGGCCTGCTGGGTCTGTTGTTTTTGAGCGTCTTTCTTTTGCTCGAGCTCCATTTGGATTTTTTCCCATACCGAAGGCTCTTTTTGTTTGACTTTGCCGGCAAGCTGCTCGAGGGCGGAACGGGCGATTGCTTTTTGGCCCAGAGCTCCTTCTTTTGGCTTGCCAGTCTGCTGGTCCTGAGTCGTACCGAAGGACTGACCTTGTTTGCTGCTAGACGTGCCGATACTTTCAATGGCTTTTCCAAGAATATCCTTAGGGACCTGTGCCGTCTGCTTGAGCACGTCCCTACCTATGTCTTCGAAGGAGCCAATGATTTGTCGAGTGATACCTTGTGGCATATATTAAAAAATACCAAGCTGATCTTTGGCTGCTTGCGTCATCCGTTCTGTCGACCACGGTGGTTCAAACGTCAACTGTACATCTACTTCTTTAACGCCTTTAAGTTTTCCAACTCCTTCCCGAATAGGGGTGGCAATCAGATCAAATAGAGGGCAACCAACCGTCGTGAGCGTCATAGATATCGTTACTTTTCCCAATTTTTTATCTATAAAAATGTCATAAATGAGTCCCAAATCCCATAGGGAGACTCCAATTTCGGGATCGGGAATAGTCTTTAAAATATCTTCGATTTGTTGTTTGGTAGGCATTTAGAATTCCCTCCTTCCGTCCAACGCTCGACTTAAAGTTACATCATCAGCATACTCGATATCCGCCCCCATCGGCAGTCCGTGAGCCAACCTCGTAACTTTGGGCTTGTCTGACGACTGATGACTGATAGCTGATAGCTGTTTTTGTATATACATCGCCGTTGCCTCTCCTTCCATGTTCGGATTCGTTGCAAGGATTATTTCGTTGACGCGTTGATGCGTTGACGCGTTGACGCGTTTGATAAGATCAGAGATATAAATTTCGTCCGGTCCGATATTGTTGAGCGGATCAATCGCGCCATGGAGCACGTGGTAGAGGCCCTTGAACTTGCCAGTACGTTCGATCGCGAGGACATCGGTTGGCTGTTCGACAACGCAGACAACCGATTGATCGCGGCCCGAATCGCTGCAGATCCCACAGGGGTCTTCCTCGGCGACGTTTTTACATATCGAGCAAAGAACCGTTGAGGCTTTCAGTGCTTTGAGACGATCGCCAAACTGATCAAGATCCTCTTGCGGTACATGAAGTAAATAAAAGACTAACCGCTGTGCAGTCTTGGGACCCACACCGGGAAGCTTCTTAAACGATTCAATCAAGCGCGATAGTGCTTTGGGAAGAAGAGCCATGAATCAATTTTACCCAATCATCGAAGAAATTGCTCGTACCAGAAGCGGGGCAACCGTGACAACGGTAAGTTTTTTGAAAAGTTTCTCTTTGGGAATTACAATCGTGTCGGTCAACAGCACACGATCGATAGCCGGGGACTGTAACCTCTCAACAGCCGGCCCTGCCAATACGGCGTGTGTCGCGGCAAAGGTAACGGACACCGCGCCTGCATCTTTGAGTGCGGGTGCCCCTCCGGCAATCGTGGAACCGCTGGCAATCATGTCGTCTATGACAACCGCATCGCGGCCTTTGACGTCGCCGATGATAGCAACCGATTCTGTCCTGTCATGGCGGTCCAAAAACCGTTTTTTCTCCATGACGACCATGGGGAAATCCAAGAGATATGCCAGATTGCGTGCGCGCTTGACTCCTCCCACATCCGGTGATACAACGACGCCGTTTGTTAACTTTAGCTTCTTGATCTCTTCAGCCAATACCGTTAAAGCAGAAAGATGTGTTACCGGAATCTGGAAAAAGCCGACGATTGCGTCATTGTGAAGATCGACGGTAATAATTTCTTTAAATTTGGATACTTCGATAAATTTAGCTATAACCCGCGCCGATACCGGCTCGCCCACCCGGTGCTGTTTGTCCTGACGGGAATAACCCATATAGGGAATGACGGCAATCATCGTTTTTGGCGCACTTCTTCTTATTGCGTCACCAATCAGGGACAGTTCCATAACGTGCTCATCCATGGGGTATGAAAGTGACTCCAAAACAAAGACGGTTTTATCCCGCACATCCTCCTGTATCCACGGCCGAAGTTCTCCATCGGCAAATCGTGTCAGATCCACTTTGCCCAACTCAATTTCGAGATCCTTTGCCACCGTTTCTGCCAGTGGTTGGTTGCTCGATCCTGAAAAGAGAATAAAATCCTTCATGAGAATAATCCTATATCAGATTTTTGATAAATGGAAGAAGTCAAGAACTTGCGGGTCCATGAGGGAATCAACAAGTAGATCCGGTTTTTCATCTTCAAGCGTTTTCCTTTCATGGCCACCTGTGGTAACGGCGATGACTTGGGCTCCAATGTGACGAGCGCACGAAATATCACTCAGGGTATCACCGATGACGATGGTGTTATCCGGTCCAAATGATTCGTGGAAAAAAGCATTGGCTTTTTCATACACTGCTTTTGCCAACTGAAAACGATCGTCAAAGCCATCTGACCACATGCCGAAGGGTAATAAACCATCATAGCCACTGTGAGTCATTTTCCACTTTCCTATCCTCTCCATGTTTCCGGTCAGTACTCCCAGACAGATTTCTTTTTTCAATCGGAGTATATCAACCAACTGTTTTGCGTCCGGTATCTGCTCATAAAGTGACTGATCAGCAGGATCATCCAATAGTTGTCCGAAGAATCGATCAGCAAATGCAGGATATTTTTCCAAGAATGTCGAACGGGAAATTCCCAATGGTTCCACAATCATCCATGTAATCTGACGATCAATTTTCCCATGATACGGTGTGGATTCAAAATCCCCAGGATCCACTCCATATATCTCCTTTGCGGCAGTTCGTATGCGCCGCATCCACTTCTGCGTTCCGTCTCCCACGTGCCGGATGAGCGTGCCGTCGATATCAAAAAGGACGAGTTGTTTCATTTATAAATCTTTAAAGCTTTCGCAATCAATTCAATACAGCGGGTGAGTTTTTGGACATTTAGAACATAGGCGATGCGAACTTCATTCTTACCTAATCCAGGAGTTGCGTAAAAACCTGCTGCAGGCGCCAGCATAACCGTCTCGTTGTTATCGCGAAAGTCAGTGAGAAGCCAACGGCAAAAATCTTCTGCATCATCAACCGGGAGCCCGACGATGGCGTAAAATGCGCCTTCGGGCTTTGGGATGACGACGCCGGGAATTTTTTTGAGCCCTTCATGCAACACGTCGCGCCGCTTTTCATATTCCTTGTTAACACTTTCCAGGTATGATTGCGGTACCTCGGTGAGTTTGGCAGCGATGGCCTGATCCACAAATCCGGCGGACAATCTCCCCTGCGCGATGCGTAAAACTCCGGCCATAATCTTTTCATTGAGCGATATGAGCGCTCCGAGCCGCACCCCGCAGAGACTATAGCGTTTCGACATGCTATCAAGGAGAATTGCCTGCTTGGGAATCTTGTGCATATATGTAAGGAGCGACGTCTGTTTTTTCCCGTCATAGACATATTCACGATACACTTCATCTGCAAGTAGAAAGAGGTTATGCTTTTTGGCGAGGGCAACCAGCCCCTCGACTTCGCTCGGGGTAAAAACGGTTCCTGTGGGATTATTCGGACTACAGTAGAGAATGGCTTTGGTTTTTTTCGTGATCTTTTTCTCTATTTCTTTCTGCTTGGGTAAATGAAATCCGTCCTCTGCCCTGGTCCGTACTGGTACCAATTTCACCCCATTGACGACGGCGTAAGTATTGTAGTTAGTATATAGTGGTTCAAAGACAAGTACCTCATCTCCCGGTTCACATGTGGCAAATAGCGCAAGAGAAATCGCCTCGCTTCCGCCACTGGTGACTTGAATATCGGGAACATCAATAAACGAGTAGCCTAAGCCGTGATAGTAAGTTTTCAGCGCTTTGAGAAATACCGGCTCGCCCTGTGATTGTCCGTATCTGATGGGATTATCATGCCAGTTTCGAAGAACATTCATCATCACCTCGGGCGTTTCTACGTCCGGATCACCGATATTGAGGTGATAGACCTTTACTCCCTGTTTCTTTGCTTCGTTAGCATATGGAACAAGTTTTCTGATCGGAGATGCTGGAACCAAGCCAAGTCGTTGTGAAACCGTTATGTTGTTACCGAATTCCATAAATCTCTAAAGGCACTTCCTTGGCCACGCAAGGAAGTGCCTTGTGTAGATTGGTTCCGTAACCTGTTTCATTGTGGAAGATTCATGTTCTTGGAGATTTCGGCAAGCTTGCCGGCTGCTGCCTGCTGGGATTTTTTGATGGCTTCCTGTACGGCCCGGCGGGCCTCATCATCAGCCATACCGTTTATTTCAATGACTTTGACGTTTTGGTTGCCCGTCATGACCACGCGCATTTTACCCACGATGACTTCAAACTCCTCTTTCTCGAGCGCCGCCTGTATAGCTCCAGCCTGCTGGCGCATTTGATTAAGATCCCCGAGCATTTTAAATGGATTCATCATATTATTTTTTCCCTAGCACCACTTCCACTTTCACCTTCTCACCAAATAATTTCTTAAGTACCTGCGCGATGAGTTCCCGCGTTTTCATTTCTGATAACTTCTCCTGATGGAAAGAATAAAACGCCTCAATAGTTACTATACCACCATCGACACCCTTTGGTCTAGAGGATCGAAGAACCCCGGCAATCGAATTGTTATATGGTTTCATGGCTTCTATAAAATCTTTCCAATGCTCTGTGAGTTTCTCCATTGTAAGCAACCCTGTCAAAGTTGGTGACGGGGCGGCAGGTGGCTTATTACTTATTGCTGATATTTTACAAAACTCAACCACTGCCAGCTCGAGTGGCAATTGAGGAATCGGACTGATACGGAGGTCGCCGTAGGCTTGGGTAAGTTTGCCAATGAAATCTTTGAGATCATCAATGGTCATCTGGCTTTTTTCCTTCCCGGTAACAGCCGCAACCAAGCGATGCTCACTTTCAACAAGGCATTCAGTAATAAACGATCGAATATCCCGTCCTGTGGCTACCAATTGCGCAACGATGTCAAGGCCTGTTTTGGCGTCTTTTGCGGCCAGCGCATCAAAAAATGCGATAATGGTTTTTTCCTCGCTTGCGGCCAGAAGTTTTTGTACTTTTTCCTTGGTCAGTTTTCCTTTTTCAAAGCTGACTTGTTCAAGTAGCTTCATCGCATCGCGGAAAGCCCCATCGGCAAAGGAAGCAACAAATGCTAACGCGTCATCGGCAATGTCAATTTTTTCCTCCTTCACGACCCGGGCAAGTCCATGCAAAAGTTCTTCGGTTTGGGCGCGACCGAAATTGATGTGGACGCAGCGCGACTTGATGGTGGCGGGAATTTTTTGCGGGTCCGTTGTCGCCAAAACGAACGCCGCATGAGGCGGCGGCTCCTCCAAAGTTTTCAGGAGCGCGTTAAACGCCTCGGTCGTAAGCATATGCACCTCATCAATGATGTAAATTTTGTATGTACCCGACGTGGGCACCAAACCTATGCCCTCCCGGAGGGTGCGAATTTCATCAATGCCGCGATTGCTTGCCGCATCAAGCTCCAATACATCAAGGTATCGACCGTCTGCTATGGCGGTACATGCGTTACATTTGCCGCACGGTGCGCCGTTTTTGAGCGGCTTGGTACAATTAAAAAGTTTGGCGATGAGTCTGGCCGCGGTGGTTTTCCCAGCACCTTTTGGCCCGGTAAAAAGAAAGGCATGCGGGAGTTCGGTTTTGTCTTTGGAAAGAAGCGACAGTAGTCGTTCGCGGACAGCAGAGTTATCTATCTCATCAAATACCTGGGGACGATATTTTCTATAAAAAGACATAAGAATATAGTTATTCAGGATGATGAATACCCATCAAGTGATTCAACCCGTGAAGGACGAGTTCGATCACTTTATCATCAACCATTTTATTTTCCTCTCCTGCTTCTTTGACCGCTTGCGGATAAGAAATCACGATATCACCCAGACGCAATACGTCATCGGGAACTGCGGCAAAAGGAATATTTTTCGCAATTGGGTCGTTGAGACCGAAAGACAACACGTCGGTCGTACTATCAATCTTGCGAAAATCTCGGTTGAGTTGCTTCATCCTTCGATCGCCGACGATGCTCACGCTCACCTCCGCATCGCGATGAACCTGTGGAGCAAGCGCATCAACGATGGCCTGTTTGACTTTTTTGCGGTTGACCGGATAGTGAGATTCTGTTTGAAAAAGAACGGTAATCATTTTGCAAGCATTTGTTTTAAGAGTCCAGCAACTCGCCCGCCTTCGGCTTGACCTTTGACTGCCTCCATCGCCTGCTTCATAAGGAGACCGAAATTGGCCTGCCCGGAAGCAACAACGGGGGCAAGGATACTCTTGAGTTCATCATCAGAAAGTTCTTTGGGCAGATACGTCTCGAGCACTGCTAGCTCTGCTTTTTCTTTGGCAACCAGTTCCTGTCGACCTGCTTTTTCATACGCTTCAATTGACTCGTGATGCGTTTTGGCTTGTTTTTTGATCGTGTCGAGGATGTCTCCTTCCGTCAACCTTTCTTCGCTTGCTGCCCCATATTTGGCTATACCACTGTTATTGACGGCAGACAAAAGCATCCGAAGCGTACCAAGACGCACGGACTCCCCGCTCTTTAAGGCTGTTGTCAGATCGGATCGTACGGTTGCAAGCGAAAGCATAATTCTTTTAATACGTATATCGCCGCGGATGGCGAAGACGACGGGCAAGTTCTCTCTTCTTTTCTTTTCGGACTTCCGCGGGCTTTTGATAAAACTCCCGCTTTTTGAGATCCTGCAAAATTCCTTCCGTCAACACTTTGCGTGTGAACTTTCGGATGAGCGAATCAGACGTATCCCCCGGTTGTGCTTTGACGAATACCATATATGAATAACACCTCGCTTTCTAGATTTGTTTTATAATCCTCTCTTGTATTTCTTCTAACGTTTCATTGAGCGCAATCACAACGAGCGACTGCATGACGCCACCATGATCATTTGGTGATCTGGGTATGATATGCACATGGAGATGGCGCACCCCTGAGGGCTCTCCGTGATTGATGCCGATGGATAATATTTTGGTATTAAACGTTTTCTCTAGTCCGGAAGCAACTAACGATACGGTCTGCATAACCTCTCCCAACTCTTTTTTCGTATAATCGAAAATTTTATCTGCATGCCGCTTGGCAGTAACCACCGTGTGACCCGGAGCTGACGGCATGATATCCAAAAATGCCCGGGTCTCATCATTTTCAAAAACGGTGTATGAAGACACGTGGTTGGCGATGATCTTGCAGAATATGCAATCGGTCATGATTGCACTAATTTTATCACATCTGCCAGTGTTTTGGTGGATGGTACATAATCCGGGTTTTTGCTGCTGCCGTTTAAGACCATATGGCGGCTGGCGTGGAGAAACCAGGTGGCAGTGGGTTCTTCCTCTTTGAGCTTGTTATACAGGGGTGTTAAGTCTATATCCTCGCGCGGTAAAGATTTAATGCGGACACTGCCTTTTTTTGGGTCTTTCCTGACGACGACGACATACCCCATCTTTTGAGCCAGATGGACGGTCTCGTCATTGCCGGTTTCGATGCCGATTGCTTTGCCCCACGTCGTTTTAAATTCCGAACCTTTCTCTTTGAGTTCACCTTCAGCGGCAACTTTATTTTGAAATGTTTTGTAAATACCATCGAGAGTATCCATGCCAAGGGCTACAACTTTCAGAGGATCTTGCGAATACATAAGCCGCCAACCGTCTATGGCTGAAACCAACCCAAGCTCGTAATGATCAGCAGTGGGGTCGGAAAAATATACTTCTCGAAAATGGTCGATGTCATTGACCACACTAACTAACCGTCCGAGAGCCGGATCTTCGCCTTTCATCTGGCTAATCTGCTCATACACAAGCTTTGCTGCACAGGTATCGGCGTCGGATTGATGATGATCAAACTTGCCCATGCCGGTATCCACATGAAGAATTTCGGGGTTATCGTCCAGCGGTTTGCCATCTAATGTCTTGCCGGCCGGCACAAACGCCAATGCCGCTTCCTCCCACCCGGGCCAGAACATTTTAACCAGCCAGATAGACGTGATGGCATCCAAATCCGGCCCGATGTGAGTGACAATGGTTTTCATGCTAATACGATTGGGCAAAGAGCCAGCGGCGGGTGGCTGGATTGCCGCAGTGAATACACTTTCCCTTTTCCTCCGGTGCGTCAAGCGGCAGACAGCGGGTTGAAGCCTTGGTTTCTCCCTTAATTGTTGCCTCGCAAGCGGCGTCCTCACACCAAAAGGCTTTGATAAATCCGCGTGAGGAGCTCATGATGTTTTTAAACTCATCATAGGAAGTCGCCTCGCGTGTATTCGTATCTAAAAATCCTTTTGCTCTGTCAAAAAGACCCTTTTGTATGTCTTGCAGAAGTTTTTCAACTGTAGCAAGTATCTGGTCCCGAGCAACCGTTTGTTTCTCTCCATTGTCTCTCCGCGCAATCGTTACCGTTTTCTCTACTAACTCCTTACCGCCAACTTCCAAACGTACCGGCACACCCTTCATTTCCCATTCATTAAACCTACGTCCAATGCTTGGTT
>JAGVFE010000112.1 GCA_020057765.1 Candidatus Woesebacteria bacterium
CGAGTGACGCACCTGCAGGCAGAAGCCCGGCAACAGAGTAAATCCTTGTCACCTCCAGTGACTCGGCAAAGGCAAGCGGCGGTAAAATACCCGGCATAGCCCGCGCAAGCATAGTCTTACCGGCTCCGGGCGGGCCTGACATAAGGAGGTTATGCCCTCCTGAGGCGGCAATGAGTATCGCCCGCTTTGCCTGCTCTTGCCCGGCAACCTCGACCACGTCAAATTCAACAATATCGTCGTCCTTCACATTTTTCTCATTTACCGGCTTGACAGGTTCTACGGGTTTTATACCCAACACATGATCCATAAGTTCCCTCAAGTGCCGGAGAGGATACACGGCGATGCCCTCAACGACCGCGGCTTCCGCAGCCGATCCAATGGGCACATAAACATCCTTCATTTTTCGTTTCTTGGCAAACAACCCTACAAGCAAAACGCCTTTCGTGGCCCTCAAGCCCCCATCCAATCCAAGCTCTCCATAAAACACGGCATCGGCAAATCGTGTGTCCACCAATGACATCTGCCCCGACGCAACCAAAATGCCAACGGCAATAGGCAGATCGTAGGCTCCTCCATCTTTGGGCAAGTCTGCCGGGGCAAGATTGACCGTGATTTTTTTACCGGGAAAATCCATTCCGGAATTAGTAATTGCTGTTTTGACCCGCTCGCGCGCCTCCTCCACCGCTTTTCCTGCTAAGCCCACAATGGTAAAACCCGGAAATCCCTGGGCGGCAACATCGACTTCCACGTCAACCGGCACACTCTCAAGTCCGATATTTGCCACAGAGTTCACTTTAACTAACATAGTATGTCCCCTCCCTTTCGATAATATCACCGGAAAGCACCAATAGCGACAACTGCGCACCGATTGTGTCAATCGGTTGACAGAGCGATCTGGCAATCCCTGACGCGTCCAACGCCTGCGTTTCAAGAAGGCGTACGATGGGATTATTAGATGGCGCAGAGGAAGCGCGGGGATCTCTCCGGGGCAACCATATGCGGGCAAGGCCAGCAGCAATTAACTGATTGGTCCCTTCTGAAACGCCAGACGTAATCGGCCCGGGCACTGCCCAAATGGTTCTCTTGAGTTTTGACGCAATTCTGGCGGTAATGAGCGCGCCGCTTTTGATCGCCGCTTCAACGATAAACACCTCTTGAGCAATTGCTGCAACGATTCGGTTGCGTAATGGAAACGTCCAGAGAGAAGGCTTTTGGTCTTCCCATTCAGAGATGACCAATCCATTCTTTTCAATCTCTTTCAAAAGTGTCGCATCCTCTTGATCAAAATCTCTCCAGTTTATGCCCCAGCCTAAGACGGCAATCGTCCGACCGCCGCACTCAAGGCACGCACGGTGGGCCGCCTGATCCACGCCGTACATAAAACCGGAAACAATGGTGAACCCCTCTTGCACGAGCTGGGGGACTAATTTTTCTACCACCATCCGGCCGTACTGGGTCATCCTCCTGCTGCCTACCACGGCGGCACATTTGGTAAAAATCGCCTTATCCCACAAACCGCGATAATACACCTGATTCGGCGGATTGCTAAGGTCGTCAAGTCCCCGGATGGCTGGTGCAACGTGAGTCATTTATCTCCCCAAGGGCGGACGCAGAGTCGTGGACTTCGAGCGCTTAAATTTTTCCAACTAAATCCAAACCATGCTTAAGTGTTTTTTCCCCTGTTTGCCAGCTTGCCGGGCAGACTTCTCCTTTATGCTCTCTCACGAAGATAGCAGCCTGAAGTTTCCGCAAAAGCTCTTTGGCGCTTCTGCCAATACTATTATCGTGCATTTCAAAAGCCTTAAGAATGCCGTCGGGATCAACAATGAAACTACCCCGCAAAGAAAGCCCTTCTTCTTCAATGTACGTGCCAAATTCTCGGCAAAGTTTTCCAGCAGGGTCGGAAAGCATCGGAAATTTAACCTTTTTGATAAACGGCGAGGTATCATGCCAGGCTTTATGCACAAAAACAGTGTCTGTGCTCACACTGAAGACCTCCGCTCCTAATTTTTTGAATTCCTCATAAAAATCTGCCGTTTCCGCCAGTTCCGTCGGGCAAATGAAAGTAAAATCCGCAGGATAGAATATCAAAACCACCCATTTGCCTTTGTAGTCGGAGAGTTTAATCTTCTTGATTTTCTCCCCCTGAAACGCTTCTAATTCAAAATCGGGAATTTTTTGACCAATTTTTATCATAAGCATGGTTTATTTATAGTCTTATTTCTGAAAAAAATCTAGTGTAAAATTCCTTACCCCCAAGCAAATACATTGTTATTATAGCAGAGTTTTGATAAACTATAGCCATGCGCATGGCTATGAAACAATCTTTGGGGCTCGCAATGGCCCTTGCCTGGACAAAACCCGTCTACGCACAAAACATTTTTGGCGCGGGCGGCTGTATACAGACTGCCATCGGATGTATTGACCCAACGCCCAGTGGGTTGTTTACCAAATTTTTTAGCATCGGTATCGGTATTGCCGGAGGCATCGCGTTCCTTCTCATTGTTTTTGGCGGTTTTCAAATCATCACCTCTGCCGGCAATCCAGAACGGCTCAACGAAGGCAAAGAGGTAGTTACCTCTGCCATAGCCGGTCTCCTGATGATCATTTTTTCAGTATTTTTATTAAAAATAATCGGAGTCAATATTCTTGGCTTACCAGGATTTAGTTAAACTATATGAGAGTTTTTGCACAATCTCTGAATATGGGCGGGGCAACTATTCAAGGCCCATCCGGATTTGGATTTAGTAGTATCGGCGACATAGTTACCAAAGCGATGCCAACGATTGTCGCATTCGCCGGTTTTGGGATGCTCCTTATGATTATTGCCGCCGGATTTACCCTCCTTACCTCTGCCGGAGACGCCAAAAAAATGGAACAGGGAAAACAACAGCTCACTATGGCCATTGTTGGATTTCTCCTCGTTGTTGGCTCTGTGCTTATTGTGAAAGCACTGGGGATTATCCTGGGTATCCAAGAAGTCAAACAAATCTTTTAACTATTTTCCAAATCGCCGGCTCCGCCGATTGAATTCTTCTATCACCTCATCAAGTTTATCCGGCGTAAACTCCGGCATATACCACGTCGGGAAATACAACTCGCTATAGACGCTTTGCCATGGTAAAAATCCGCTTAATCGTTGTTCTCCGCCGGTTCGGACAATCATGTCCGGATCTGGAATTCCAGCGGTATCGAGAAATTGTGCAAATTCTTCCTTACTTGTCGCTTTATTCATTGCTCGCAACAACTCATCTCGGCCGCCGTAGTTAAGGGCAAAAATAGCGGTTATTTTTTTGTTGTTTTTTGTCTGTTCAATCACTTTTCCAAGAGCTTTACGAATATCAGGAGAAAATTTTGAAATATCGCCGATGACTTTTATCCGTACACCTTTCTCGTGAAGTTTTTGCCACTGGCGCGAAATGACATCGCGAAAAATCCGCATGATCCCCTCCA
>JAGVFE010000042.1 GCA_020057765.1 Candidatus Woesebacteria bacterium
CCTTTCGTCCCGCGACCGGCAGTTTTTACCCTGCCGGAGCCGTGACCACGACCGACGCGGCGTTTTGATCTGCCGACTAATCCTGGTAATTTATGTATGTCCATATTTTTTTACTTTTCACTTTTCACTTTTAACTTCTTGAGCGCTTCCATCGTCGCATAGACATTGCTTGCTTGATTTTTTGTACCTAATATCTTGGAGACGATATCCCGCACTCCTGCTGCCTCAACCACCGCCCGTACGGCACCTCCGGCGATGACTCCGGTCCCTGCTGGTGCGGGCTTAAGGAGAATTTGCGCCGCCCCCGATTTGACCAATACCTGATGCGGGATGGTTGTTCCTCTGGTAGGCACGCTCAAAAAATGCTTTTTGGCGTAAGTGACGGCTTTCCTTACAGCCGAAGAAACATCGGGCGCCCCACCCAGACCCACGCCCACCTTGCCTTTTCTGTCTCCCACGACGGCAAGAACGGAAAAGCTGATTTTGTTGCCGCCTTTGGTTTTTTTGGATACGCGATTGACCTGGACGATGCGTTCGTCAAACTCGCTGTTGGCATTCCCCCCCATGCGGGTCATTTTTCTCATATTGTGATCCCTCCCGATCTGACTGCATCGACAAATGCGGCAATCACGCCATGATAGCGATAGCCGCTTCTGTCAAAGACCATAGTAGCAATTTTTTTTGCTCCGGCTGCCTTGGCAATTTTTTCGCCGAGGGCATTGGCAACCGACGCGTTGGTCCCGATGACACGCTTGCCCACAATGGTTTGCCCCTTTGCGTCATCAATAACTTGCGCCATAAGCGCGCGGCCGGAGCGATATAACGTAAGTCGAGGCCGCCCCGCCGAGCCGATAATTTTGGCGCGGATCCGGCGTTTCCTTTTGATTCGTTGAGCTTGACGTGTTTTCATAAAAGTCTATTTTCCTGCCGCACCTCCGCCAGCTGGCGGACTTCCACCGACTGCTTTGGCTGATTTGCCTGCTTTCTTCCTTATATACTCGCCGCTGTATTTTATCCCTTTTCCCTTATATGGTTCCGGAGGTTTTACTGCCCGCACGTTTGCTGCAATCTGACCCACCAAATGTCGATCAACACCAAAAACAACTACTTTGCCCTCAACAACTGCAAGCGTTATGCCTGCTGGTGGGGTAATGTTCACCGGATGAGAATAACCAACGTTTAACTGCAAGTTGTTTCCTGTCACAGCAGCCCGATATCCGACACCAACCAACTCAAGCGTCTTGCTCCATCCGGTCGCAACACCTATCAGCGCATTAGCAAGCGTGGCGCGAGCCAATCCATGCAGTGCGCCCAAATCTCCATTGCCATGTGGCTTTACCGTCAATACACCTCCCTCTTGCGATACAACAATCTGTGACGGTAAATGAACCGTTTGTTCGCCTTTGGGTCCTTTGACGCAAACGCCCTCATCCGTGATTGAAACGGTGACGCCGCTGGGTATTTCTATTGGTTGATTGCCGATCCTGGACATAATCTTTTTACCACACTTCGCACATGAGCTCGCCGCCTAAACCGCGTTTTTTTGCTTCCTTGCCGGACATGACTCCAAGTGGAGTTGAAATAATGGCAGAGCCAAATCCCCCCAGGACCTGTCTGATTTCGCGCGTGCTTACATAGACCCGCAAACCTGGTTTGCTTTTCCGTTTGATATCAGCAAGAACAGGTTCGCTGCCATCATAGGCAATATCAACAGTGAGCATTTGTTTTGGTTTCATACCGGTGATTGCAACTGTGGCCAAATATCCTTCATCCACTAACGCTTTGGCAATGGATTCTTTTACTTTCGAATACGGAAGAACCACCGTCTTGTGACGGGCAAGCACCGCATTTTTTATTTGAGATAACATGTCTGCAATCGGATCAGTAACCATAGTAATACTCCTTTACCACGACGCTTTGACTACTCCTGGCAACGCTCCTTCATGTGCAAGCTCGCGGAAACAGATGCGACACAAACCAAATTTCCGCATATAGGCGCGTGAACGTCCGCAACGGCCACATCGGTTGCGATGCCGCACTTGAAATTTCTGTTTTCGTAAAAATTTAACTACATCAGATAATTTAGCCATATAAATTACTTAAAAACGTCTAACGGTTTCGATGCTCGTTTCGATAAACATTTACGTCTCACGTAACGCGTTTCGTAACCGTTGCCGCATCTTTTTCAAACGGCATCCCTAATAATTCCAATAAGCGTTTCGCATGTGCATCGGATTGAGCCGTTGTAACAAATGTAATTTCAAATCCCCGAGTCTTGTCAACCATGCTATACGGCAATTCCGGAAATATGGTCTGTTCTGAAACACCCAACGTATAGTTGCCGTTGCCGTCAAATCCCCGGGCGGCAATACCGCGAAAATCTCGTACACGCGGAAGTGCAATACTAACAAGTCTGGTCATAAAATCATACATGCGTCTACCGCGTAGCGTAGTACGAAGCCCAATGGCGTTTCCCGCTTGCAGTTTGAAGGTCGAAATGGCTCGTGTGGCAACCCGTACCTGTGCTTTTTGACCGGTAATGAGAGCCAGCTGTTGACTCATTTTTTCCAGCACCTTTTTATCTTTGAGTGCCTCGCCCACGCCGCAATTGACCACGATTTTAACAAGCTTGGGCACAGCCATGGAATTGGATATCCCCAACTCCTCCATAAGCTTGGGTCGCATTTCTTTCTGATAGGTTTCTTGTGTCGTCATAGCTTTGCTCCGCATTTTTTACATACCCGGTGTTTTTCATCTTTTGTAACCAAAAAGCCAAC